>CAZIVY010000391.1:0-6055 GCA_964542505.1 uncultured Rhodospirillaceae bacterium | reverse complement strand
GCCGTGCACACTTTCTGGAACGACGCCTTGACGATGCCGCCCAGCGTGAACACGATAATGACGATCACGGCCGCGATGCCGGCGACGAGCAGACCGTATTCCACGGCCGACGCGCCACCTTCATCCGCCATCAAGTCGTTGAAGGTCTTGCTTACTGCAAGCATGTTGGTAACTCCTTGGGTCAGAGATCACTGTCCAAGACCGCCCCTCGGGTTGAGGAAGCCGACGCGCAAGGCGGCGGCGGGCGGACACGGGGCTGTCGTGCCCCGGATAACGATGCGCATTATTTCAGGGAACATAGTATTTGTCAAGTGCAATTGTCTTTTTCGTAGTATTTCGTTATGCTTTACTTGCGTTAACGTAACAATACATGTAGCATTAATCGTCAGTTATACTTAACAATTACCTGACGGCGCCGTCGTGGATGCCGCGGCGCCAATGGCGAGCGGCCGCGATCGCGCCGCCCAAGTCCGCGCCGCAGGGGCGCACAAACGCGAAGGGGGTCCGAAGGACCCCCGGAAACGCGCCCGGGGTCCGCGGGACCCCCGGAAACGCGAAGGGGAGCCCTGCGGCCCCCCTTGCGTTGCCGCTGCTCGCGGCAAAGGACTTACGTGGATGCGATTACGAAGGCGAGCAAGCCACGTTGTTGTTCAGAGCCGTGCACACTTTCTGGAACGACGCCTGGACGATGCCGCCCAGCGTGAACACGATAATGACGATCACGGCCGCGATGCCGGCGACGAGCAGACCATATTCCACGGCCGACGCGCCGCTTTCATCCGCCATCAAGTCGTTGAAGGTCTTGCGTACTGCAAGCATGTCGGTAACTCCTTGGGTCAGAAATCACTGTCCAAGACCGCCCCTCGGATCGAGCGAGGCCGACGCGCAAGGCGGCGGCGGGCGGCGGGCGGGGCCATAAGGCGGGGCCCCGGCGAACAAAGACATTACTATCAAATTTCATGCTGACTGTCAAGTACATACCTGTTATTACTATGCTTTACTTCCTCTTACTTAAGACACCTTAAGCATTAAACCGGCCTTTAGTCTTGGTTTTTATTGTTGATATCTTGTTAACAGCGTCAGGGGCGGCCATTCACGCCGTCTTAAAAACTGCGCTGCTAGTGTTGCGACTCTGACGGTTCGAGAACGAACCGTCAGAGTCGCAACACTGGCAAAACCAATACGATGTGTTGTGGTTCCAATGCGTTGATTGGGAATCAAGCGTTGAAACCACAACACTAGGTTGTTTGCGTGGCGTGGCGGCGGCGCCCTTTCCGCCGCCCAGGCATCCAAGGAGTTCCGGTTGAGCGCTCGCGACAACATCTCCACGATCGATGCGCCCGCGCCTGGCCCGGCGCGCACGGTCAGCCGCCGTGGCGCCCAGCGCCATCGGTTGGCGGCGCCGGTGCGCTGGGAGGGCGGTTCGGGGATCACGGTCAACATGAGCAAGACCGGCCTGCTTTTCGACACCGACAGCCAGTTGGAAGCGGGACAGTTGCTCAAGATCGTGCTGGCGGTGGAGGACGCGCGCCCGGCCAGGAAACCCACTTATGCCTTTTGCGACGTGCTGGTGCTGCGCGTGCATCCCAATAACGACGGCACCTGGCGGGTGGCGTGCGCCATCAAGCGGACCCGCATCGATCGCTGAACGACCGCCGGCCGCCCGTCAGCGCAGCAGATCGCGCACAAAACCTCGGGGAACGGGATCGGCGGCGGGCGGCGGATCGACCCCCAACGCCGGCATCAGCATGCCGGTCACCGCCAGCAGCCGGTAGCTCGCCGCCAGGCTGGAGTATTCGGCGGTGGCGAATTGCCCCTTGACCACGAACAACTCGTTTTCGGCGTCGAGCACATCGAGCAGGCTGCGCTGAGCGACGTCGAACTGTGCGCGGTAGGCGTCGCGCGTCCGCGCGCTGAAGCGAACCGCGTCCCCCAACAACTGCGCGCGCTCGCGCGACGCCTGCAGGCCGTTCCAGGCGCGGCGCGCCTGTTCCTGCGCCTCGATTTCCGCGTTCATGCGCCGGCTCTGCGCTTCGGCGCGGCGGGCCAGGGCCTCGCGCCGGTTGCCCAGATCGGCGCCACCGCGGTAAAGGTTCCAACGGGCGCGCAGCATCACCTGGGCGCCGCGCTCCCAGGTCTCGATGGCGTCGCGGTTGTCGTAATAGCTGCCTTCGGCCTCGAGATTGACGCGCGGGAAAAAACGCGAATCGGCGACGGCGATGTCGCGCTCCGCGGCCTTGAGATCGGCGTCGAAGATGGCGATGGTGGGGTTGGCGCGCGTCGCCGCGCCGACGGCGCTGTCGGCGCTGACGGGCAAGATCGCCGCCTCGACGCGCGGGCGGGCAAGGGTGTCCGCCGCCTCCCCCACGATGCGAAGGAACAGCGCCTCGGCGTCGCGCATGTCGTTGTGGGTCTGCGCCAGTGTCGCGCGCGAGCGCGCCAGCCGCGCCTCGGTTTGCGCCACATCGGCGGCGCTGCCACCGCCGCCCGCCAGGCGGCGGCGCAAACTATCCAGGATATCCACGTGCATCTGCACGTTTTCCACGGCCAGCCGGCGCAATTCGCGTTGACGCGCCACGTCCAGATAGGTTTCCACCGCGTCGAGGGCCAGGAATTCCGCCGTCTCGTAAACGCGGCGCGCCGCCGATTCGACCAAATGGCGCTGGCGCGCGACCTCGTTCCCGGTCTCGAATCCGTCGAAAACGCGCTGTACCAGCGTCACCGTGCCCTCCCCGCGGTCGAGCGCGAGGGGGCCGGCATTGATACCGGACCCCAGCCGCCGGCGGGTGGAAATGTCGTTGCTGTGCTCGCGTCCATAACCGACGGAGACGTCGATCTGCGGCAGATAGAGCGCGCGTGCCTGGCGCAGCCCCTCGTCCACGGCCTCGCGGTTGCCGGTGGCGATGCCGATACGGGGATTGCGCGCCAGAGCGCCGCGCACCGTGTCTTGAATCGTCTGCATCGCCGCCGCGGCCGGGTTGGCGAGCGCGAACGCCGCCATCACCGCCATGGGCAAGAGGACCAGCGAGCGGAGGCGAACCGATGTCACGGCAGCATCACCTCTTCGTCGCCGACCATGATGCCGCCCAGGTCCGCCATTTTTTCGCGCAGGCCGCGCCGGTAGCTGAGCTTGGCGCGCGCCGCCGGCGGCAGGTCGGTAAAGAGAATGACGCGCTTGGCGATCAGAACGTTGACCAGGTCTTCGATGACGCGGACAAGCTGGATATCCGATTCGCCGAGGCGGTCGCGGGAACCGGCGCGACCACGGCTGGCGCCGATGAATTCTTGCACCGCCGGGTCGTCGGGCGCGAGCATTTCGCGCGCGCCCTCGTTGGCGGTGGCGTACAGCGCCACGATCCGGCCGCTGCCGTCGCGGGTAACAAAAGGCATGGGTGCGGGCTCCCGATGGACCGCGGATCGCCCGAATCTGCGCCTAATTCGGTTAAATTTGTGACACCGCCGCGGAAAACCGCCGCTGGAACCGGCTCTAGGGCGGCGAGCGCTTGGCCAGAATACGCTGCAGGGTACGCCGGTGCATGCGCAGGCGCCGGGCGGTTTCCGAAACGTTACGCTCGCAGAGTTCGAACACCCTCTGGATATGCTCCCAGCGCACCCGGTCGGGCGACATGGGCTGGTCGGGGGGCGCCGGCTTGGCGTCGCCGGCGGCGCGCAACGCCCGCTCGATCTCGTCGGCGTCGGCCGGCTTGGCAAGGTAGTCGAGGGCCCCGGCCTTGACGGCGGCGACGGCGGTGGCGATGTTTCCGTACCCGGTCAGCACCACGATGCGCATGGCCGGGCGAAGCGCGCGCAGCGCCGCCACCATGTCGAGGCCGCTGCCGTCGGCGAGCTTGAGGTCCACCACCGCGAATTGGGGCGGCCGGCGTTCCGCCGCGCGGATGCCGTCGGCTACGCTTGACGCCGTGACGACGGCGTAGCCGCGCGTCGTCATGGCGCGCGCCAGCCGCGTGCGGAAGGGCTCGTCATCGTCGACGATCAGCAAATGAGGTTCGGCACTGGCCGGTTGGGATTCGACGCTGGCCATCAGAACCGCCCCGCCGGATTCATGCGCGCGCCGTCCAGCGCCGGCCGCGGCCAGCGCACCACCACCTTGGCGCCGCCGCCAGGGCGGTTGGCGAAGGCGACGCTGGCGCCGGTGTGCTCGAGCAGCGTCTTGGCGATAAAGACGCCCAGGCCCATGCCGCCGCGGTCGCCCCGGCTGGTGACGTAGGGCTCGCCCAGTGCGGAAAGGATATCGACGTTGATTCCGGGGCCGTCGTCGAGCACCTCGATCCACACTTCGCGGTCGTTCCAGCGGAGCGCGAGCGTGACCTGGCCGTGGGCGAAATCGGTGGCGTTCTGAATCAAGTTCCCCAGGCCATGCACGATTTCGGGGCTGCGCGAGGCGATGGGTTGGGGCCCGGGCTGGGCGTCGAGGGTCAAGGCAATGCCGGCGCGCCGATGCGCCGCCGCGGCAAATTCCACCAGGGCCGCCAGCGGCAGCGGTTGCATGGCCTCGCCGCCCGCTTGTTCCTCGGGGCGGCCGGCGAAGCGCGCCAGGATTTCGCGGCAGCGCTGCGCCTGCTGCACGAGAAGGCGCGCGTCCTCGGCCAGCGGGCTATCCGCCGGCAGCTCGCGCGCCACCTCCCGCGCGGCGAGGACAATGGTGCCGAGCGGCGTGCCCAATTCATGCGCCGCCGCCGCCGCCAGCCCGCCAAGGGCCGAAAGCTGGCGTTCGCGCGCCAGCGCCAGGTGGGCCGCAACCAGCGCGTCGGACATGCGGCGCGCTTCGTCGGCGACCTGCCACACATAAGCGGAAACGAAGCCGATGCCGAGCGTTAGCGCCGCCCACGCCCCCAGGCGGTAGAGCGGCGGGATTTGCACGCCGTAGGCGCTCCAGGGCAGCGGCTGGTAGACCAAGGCCAGGGCGCTGACGCAGGCCACCGCCAGCAGGCCGAGCCAGACCGTGCTGCGCAGGCTCAAGATCGTGGCCGAAACGGTCACCGGCACCAGCATGAGCAGCGCGAAGGGGTTTTCCAGGCCGCCGGTGAAATAGAGCATCGCCGTCAGCTGCGCCAAGTCGACGCCGAGATAGAGCGCCGCGTGGGCGTCGCTTAGGCGCGTCGAGGCGGGATAGGCGAGAAAGAGGACGATGTTGAGCAGCGCCGGCGCGCCGACGGTGGCCAGCGCCGGGGCGAGCGGCAGCGGAAAGTCGAGGCCGTAGTGGACAAGCACCAGCGCTAGCCCCTGGCCGATGACGGCGATCCAGCGCAGCAAGACCAGAGTCTGCATGCGCGCCCGGCCGGGGCCCGGACGCAGCACCGCCTGGCGCCAGGTTGAGGCCGTTGCCGGCGGCTGGGTAAGGATGTCGACAGCCATGAAGCTTGTCAGCATAGCGCGCCCATCCCTGGCGGCAATGGCGGCGGATTCGACGGCGGTATTGACGCCGGCATCTGGTCAATCGGCGGGGTTGCCGCCATATTCGGGGCATGGGCGAACCCGCCATCGTTGCCGAAGGCCTGCGCAAATGCTTCGGCAAGGTTATCGCCGTCGAGGAGGCGACTTTCGCCGCCGCCGCCGGCAGCGCCACCGCGCTCTTGGGCGGCAATGGCGCCGGCAAAACCACCACCATCGCCATGCTGCTTGGCCTGATCCTCCCCACTTCCGGGACGGCGCGCGTCCTCGGCCACGACATGAGCGACGACCGCCAGCGGGCTTTGCCGGCGCTCAATTTCACCTCGCCCTATATCGACCTGCCGCATCGGCTGACGGTGCGCCAGAACCTGGAAATCTACGCCCGGCTATACGGCCTTGGCGACGTCGCGGCGCGCTGCACGGAACTGGCGCGGCAACTCGACATGGCCGATTTTCTCGACCGGCCGGTGGGCCAGCTATCCGCCGGCCAAAAGACGCGCGCGGCGCTGGCCAAGGCCTTGGTCAACGATCCCGACGTGCTGTTCCTCGACGAGCCGACGGCGTCGCTGGATCCGGACACCGCCGATTGGGTGCGCACCTGGCTCGAGGATTACCGGCGGCGCACGGGGGCGACGCTCTTTCT
>CAZIVY010000390.1:0-1744 GCA_964542505.1 uncultured Rhodospirillaceae bacterium | reverse complement strand
GCGGCCTTCGCCGCCCTCGCCGCCGCCATTGCCCGCTTCCAGCCGGTGACGGTGGGCGCGCCGGCCGCTGCCTACGCCAAGGCGCGCGCGGCGCTGCACGCATCGGTCAGGGTGATCGAGTTGAGCGGCGACGACGCCTGGATGCGCGACACCGGCCCCACCTTCACCGTCAACGGGCGCGGCGTGGTGCGCGGCGTGCATTGGGGCTTCGACGCCTGGGGCGGGCTTTACGCCGATTGCGGCCGCGACCGCGACATGGGGGCGAAGGTCTGCGAGCTTGCCGGGATCGACCGCTACCGCGCCCCCCTGGTGGCGGAGGGCGGCGCGCTAGCCTGCGACGGCCAGGGCACAATCCTCACCACCGAGGAATGCCTGTTGGGCCGAACCGGCGCCCGCGCGCTCGGCCGGGCCGGAGTCGAGCGCCGTCTCCGCGCCTATCTCGGCGCCAGCCGCGTCATCTGGCTCGGCAAGGGCGTTCCGGGGGACGAGACCGGCGGCCACGTGGACAATCTGTGCTGCTTCGTCCGCCCCGGCGTCGTGGCCCTGACCTGGACCGACGACGCGCGCAACCCGCTCTATCCTGTTTGCCGGGACGCGCTGGCGCGGCTTGACGCGGCGCGCGACGCCCAAGGCCGGCGCATCGTGGTGGAAGAGTTGCCGCCGCCGGCGCGGTTGCGAATGACGGCGCGCGAAGCCGCCGGCGTCAAACGCCGCCCGGGCAGCAAGCGGCGCCGGGCGGGCGATGGGCTCTGCGCTTCCTACGCCAACGTCTACTTCGCCAATGGCGCGGTGATCGTGCCGCAATTCGACGACGCCGGCGACCGCCTGGCGCGCCGGGCGTGGCGGCGGCTGTGCCCGAACCGCCAGGTGGCAGGCGTGCCGGCGCGCGAGATCGTGCTCGGCGGCGGCGGCATTCACTGCGTGACGCTGGGGCAACCGGGGGAGAAACGGCGATGACCTGGGTGAGCGTGGCGGCGACCCAAATGGCCTGCGCCGCCGACAGCGCCGTCAATGTGGGCAACGCCGAGCGCCTGGTGCGCCAGGCGGCGAAACAAGGCGCCAATATCGTGCTGCTGCAGGAACTGTTCGAGACGCCCTATTTCTGCAAGGACATGGACACCGCCTTTTTCGCGCTGGCGCACGGCGCCGCGGATCATCCGCTGCTGGCGCGCATGAGCCGGCTCGCGCGCGAGCTCAACGTCGTGCTGCCCGTAAGCTTCTTCGAGCGCGCCAACAACGTCTTCTACAATTCGCTGGCGGTGATGGACGCCGACGGGCGCAACCTCGGCGTCTACCGCAAGGCGCATATCCCCGACAGCCCCGGTTATCACGAGAAGTTCTACTTCAGCCCCGGCGACAGCGGCTTTCGCGTCTGGGACACGCGCTTCGGGCGCATCGGAGTCGGCATCTGCTGGGACCAGTGGTTTCCCGAGGCGGCGCGGGTCATGGCGCTGATGGGGGCCGAGATTCTGTTCTATCCCACCGCCATCGGGTCCGAGCCCCAGGACCCCAGCCTCGACACAAGCGGCGCCTGGCAGCGGGCCATGCAAGGCCACGCGGCGGCCAATGTCATGCCGGTGGTGGCGTCGAACCGCACCGGGCGCGAAGCGGGAAAAACCTGGACGGTGGATTTCTACGGCTCATCCTTCATCGCCGACGCCAGCGGCGCGATGGCGGCCGAAGCGGGCCGCGACGGCGAAACCGTGCTGGTGCATCGCTTCGACCGCGACGCCTTGGCGCGGAC
>CAZIVY010000389.1:0-1888 GCA_964542505.1 uncultured Rhodospirillaceae bacterium | reverse complement strand
TGCGCCCGCGTGGCGTCGTTGGTGAAGGCGAAATTCAGGTCGCGGTAGATGCGGCTCCCGCCGTCCTGCGCCTCATAGGCCGCGTTCACCACCGGCGGGAAATCGGTGGCCTGGCCGGCCTGGCTGGCGTCGGGAAAGGTTCCGCGCACGGCGTTGAAGAGGTCGCGCCGCGGCGGCCGCGGCCGCATGCCCGCCGGGCCGCGCAAATCGCTTTCGTCGAGCGCCGCGCCCGCCGCGGCGGCGGCGCCGGCGTGGAGCCGGAACTTGCCGGCGCTGAAGATCAGCGAGCCGGCGCAGGAAGGAACGAGCGCGTCGATGATGTCGCCCGGCTTGGCGTCGAGGTCGAAGGTGCCGTCGCAGGTGTAGCGCGCCTGCGTCCCCCCGCCGGCCAGCGCCACCGCCTCGTCGCAGATGTTGGCCGCCGCGATGAAGCTGGCGTCGTCGATTTCCGAGCTGGCGCAACCGAGGCCGAAGTCCGCCGTCAGATAATCGCGGATGGCGAGCGCCGGGTTGCGCGTCCAGCGCGTGCCGCCGTCGCGGGGGTCGAAAACCTTGCGCCCGCGGACCACCGCCTTCGGATTCGGGATGCCGGTCGGCCACACCTCGTTGCTCCACTTCAGCCGGATATAGATGTAGGCCACGCCGCGCAGCCGGTGGGCCGCCGTCCACAGCGAGGCCGACTCGGCCACCAGGTCGGCGTCGGCCAGCTGATCGGCGGCGCCGAGGTGCTTGTTGACGCGCTGGAAGCCCGCGAACCTGGGGTCCGTGCTCAAGGCGTCGTTGAAATAAACGTCGCCGATCGACTCGGCCTCGTGCCCGGCCACGGGAACGACGAGATGGAGGAATTCCTTGTCCGTCCCCGTCGACTCGCCGTAAATCATCGGGCCCGACAGCAAGGCCTCGCCGTAGACGATGCGCCGGGGGGCGGCGCTGGCGCGGAACATGACCGTGCGGTCGCGCGACTGCGACAGCGGATTGAAGTTCGGCGTCTTCGGCTTGGGCGCCAGCGCCTGGCCGAGGCCGCCCAGCACCAGGTTGAGCGCGAAGGTGGCGGCGAAGACCTCGGTAAGGGTCAGGGTGGTGACGACCAGGCCCAATTCCACCGCGCCCACGGCGGCGATGGCGGCGATGGCGGCGCCGATGACGGGAGGCACGGCTAATCGACCCTGAACGCCAGGACGGCGCGGCGCAGGGGCAAATAGGACAGCCCGCGCGGGGCGGCGAAGACGCAGGCCGCACCCAGGCATATGCCCGCCGCCGGCCCGGCGGGGGTTTCCACCAGCACCACGTCGCCGCGCTGGGCGAAGGCGGGCATGATCGGGGCGCCAAGCGCCGCGCGCAGGACTTCCTCGATTCCGCCCCGGGCGGCGCAGCCGCCCTCACCCATATGGCTGGCGCGCCTGGCGCGCCGGGCGGCCAGCCGTATGATGCGCGCCGCGCCTTCGGCGTCGGCGTAGGCGCCGCGCCAGGCGGCGGCGGGGTCGCGGCCCGTCATCGCCGCGACCGCGTCGGCGGCGAAGAGGATGCAATCGTGCGTGCCCCAGGCGAACGCGGTCCGCCGGCGCTCCTCCACAAGGGCGTTCAGGCGTTCGGGCCAGTCTTCTCTGCGCTTCCCCACACGGCCAACCGTTCTTTTTATGCCTCCGGGCGCGGCCCCGACGCCGAGAACGCCGAAGCTGTTTGACGCGCCCGGAGGCTCATCGAACCTCATCAACCTCGCCCCCAGACGACTTCGCGTTCCACCATCTGCGCCGCGAAGGCGCAGCCCAGGTCGCCGGGATATTTCGCTTGCTGGTCGGAATCGGTGTAGCGCGACACCCGCGGCCGCTCCCAATCGGTCAAGGTCGATTCGAGGTTGACCGCTACCTCGCCCGTTTCCCCGATGCTG
>CAZIVY010000388.1:0-2860 GCA_964542505.1 uncultured Rhodospirillaceae bacterium | reverse complement strand
ACCCACCACAATAGGATTGTCGCGAAACCGGTCGTCCCGGGTGAGGTCCGGCACGTAGAGCATGTCGTTGCCGCAAATGGTCGTCGAGCAGATCGATATCTCGCGCGGCAGCGCGGTGAAATTCGGCGGCAAACCGTATCTGGATTTTTTCCAGTCGCGCGTTTCGTCGACAAGGCCGATCACGGCGACGGGACAGTCGCAGAAGTGGGCGGCCAGCTCGGAAATCTCGTCGTAGGCCACCTCCGGATCCGTATCCATGATGCTGTAGGACCGCAGCGCCACGAGTCTCTGGGATTCGTTCGCCGGTAGTTGATGGCTCATGCCGGGTCTCTCATGGCCGCGCGCCTAGCCGCGGCCGATGAACGGCATCTTGGTCGCCATCACGGTCAGGAACTGAACGTTGGCGTCGAGCGGGAGCGACGCCATGTAGAGGACCGCGCTCGCCACGTGCGCCACGTCCATGCGCGGCTCGACGGCGACGGAACCGTTTGCTTGCGCCACGCCCTCCTTCATCCGCTCGGTCATTTCGGTGGCCGCGTTGCCGATGTCGATCTGGCCGCAGGCGATGTCGTGCTTGCGCCCGTCGAGCGCGGTCGATTTGGTCAAGCCGGTGATCGCGTGCTTGGTGGCGGTGTAGGGCGCCGTGTTGGGGCGGGGCGAGTGGGCCGATATCGAGCCGTTGTTGATGATGCGCCCGCCGCGCGGCGTCTGGGTCTTCATCAGGCGGATGGCTTCTTGCGTGCAAAGGAAGGCGCCGGTCAGATTGGCGTCCACCACCGCCCGCCATTGCTCGAAGCTCAGGTCTTCCATCGGCACCGGCGGCGCGCCCCTTCCGGCGTTGTTGAACAGAAGGTCAAGGCGGCCGAATTTCTCCTTGGTCGCCGCGAACAGCGCCTTGACCGACGCCGGATCGCCCACGTCGGTGGGAACCACCAGCGCGCGGCCCTGTTCGGACTTTGCCGCCGCCGCCCCCGTCGCTTGCAGCGGTTCCTTGCGCCGCCCGGCCAACGCCACCGCGTACCCGTCCTTGAGCAGCGCCAGCGCCACCGCCCTGCCGATGCCAGTGCCCGCGCCGGTAACGATGGCGACCTTTGCCGATGACGTCATGATCCGTGCCCTTATCTGGCGACGCGAGAGTATGAATGATCGCCGGAACGTGCGAAAGGGCGGGGTCGGCCGCGCCTCGAAACCGACGTACTTACGCCGCTCTGGCCTTTTCCACCCTCAACCCGCCGCCTTCGGTCAGCATCACCCGGTTGAGCAGCTTGATCAGGGCGTAAACCGATTCGATCGCCGGCGCCGGCGTCTCGGTCAGGCGGGCCATTTCGAGGACCGAGCCGATGAGCGCCTCGGTCTCCAGCGAGCGCCCGGCTTCCACGTCCTGCAGCATCGAGGTCTTGTGCGCGCCGACGGCCTCGGCGCCCTCGATGCGCTTCTCGATGCTGAGGCGGAAGGTGACGCCGAGTTTCTTCGCTATCGCCTGGGCCTCCTCCATCATCCGCGCGGCGAGGTGGCGCGTCTCCGGGAACTGGCAGATATCCACCAGGGTCGCGTGGGTGAGCGCGCTGATGGGGTTGAACGACAAATTGCCCCAGGCCTTGAGCCAGATTTCCGAGCGGATGTCCTTGAGCACGCGCGACGCCAGGCCCGCCTTCACGAACATGTCGTGGACGAGCTTCACGCGCTCCGTTTCCTTGCCATCGAGCTCGCCCACCGGGAATCGGTCGCCCTCGACGTGATGGATGACGCCCGGCGCGGTCACCGCGGCGGCGGGATAGACGACGCAGCCGATGATGCGGTTGACGTCGATTTTCTTGGCCAGCATGCCGGTCGGGTCGAGGCTTTCGAGCTTGCGGTTGTCGTATTTGCCGCCGAGCTTTTGGAAGTACCACCACGGCAGGCCGTTCTGGACCGTCAACACCACCGTGTCGGCGTCGAGCATGTGGTCGATCTCCGACGCCACATGGTCGAGGTAATGCGCCTTGACCGCCAGCACGACGATGTCCTGCTTGCCGGCGTCGGCGGCCTTGTCCACGCCCCTGACCTTGGCGATTTCGACCTTGCCGTCATGGCCTTCGAGCCTGATCCCGTTCGCCTTGATGGCGGCCAAATGAGGCCCGAGGTCGATCACCGTCACCGCGTTGCCGGCCAAGGCCAGCTTGGCGGCGATGAAGCCACCAATGGCGCCGGCCCCGACCACGCCCACGCGCAGCGGCTTCGGCGGCGCCTGCAGAAGATAGGGGCTCGGCAACACCTGGTTGAAGGGATTGCTAAGCTGGCCGACGCCGTCGATGACGATGTCGATGATGTTGCCCGCCGCGTCCATCGCCCCGGCGCCGAGCGAGGTGCCGCAGGCGATCACGTCGCCCGGCATCAGCGTCATGTCGCGCGCGACCATGGCCACCAGCTTGTGCGGCGGGAAGAACATGTCGCTGACGGGATAGTTCTGCAGCTCCTTGCCGTTGAGGACCGTGCGCACCTTGAGTTTCATCGGATCGACGCCGGTAACGATGGCCGGGCCGAAAACGCCGAAGGTGTCGAAGCTCTTGGCCCGCGCCCATTGATCGAAGCTCGGGTTTTTCTTCAGCAGGTCGATGGCGGTGACGTCGTTCACGCAGGTGTAGCCGAAGATGTAGTCGGCGGCCTCGGCCTCGCTCACCATCGAGCACTTGCGGCCGATGACGACGCCAAGCTCGCCTTCGTAGAAGATCCGGCCCTTGTAGGATTTCGGCCGCTCGATGGGCGCGCCGTGGGGGTGGAAGGCGTTCGGCGCCTTGAGGAAATAGAGCGGCTCGTCGGGAACCGGGAAACTGAACTTGGCGGCGAGCTGGTGGAAATTGTTCCACAAGCAGACCATTTT
>CAZIVY010000387.1:0-18066 GCA_964542505.1 uncultured Rhodospirillaceae bacterium | reverse complement strand
GGCCCGAACCTGGTTGTCGTGCGCCTGCAGCTGAACGGAATTCCGCCCGGCTGGCATGGCGTGCACCTGCACGCGGTGGGCAAATGCGACGGACCCGATTTCATGTCCGCCGGCGGTCATTTCAATCCCGCCCAGCACAAGCACGGGCTTCTCTCGGTGAATGGCGCCCACGCTGGCGATCTGTCCAACGTATTCGCCGGGGCCGACGGGAAAGTCATGGCGGAAATGCTCGCCTATGGCGTCAATCTCGGCGGCGGCGCCAGCCTGTTTGATGCCGACGGGTCGGCCATCGTCGTCCACGCCACGGAGGACGATCACAAAACCGATCCCACCGGCAATTCGGGCGGGCGCATCGCCTGCGCGGTCGTCGCGCGCTGAGGACAGCAGCGCGCGGGGCTCATAAGGCGTCGCGGGCATGGAATAGCCTTGCTTTTGGTGGTTCGGGGACGCATGTTCTGGCCGGCGGGACGCCGTCGCCGGCGCTGAAGCGGTTTTTCCGCGGTTGGCGACGACGGGTTCAAAAGGTTTGCGGGTTCAAGAGTTTTTTGGGCCGCCGCCGGCTTTCGCGTTTCGCGCGGACCGTCCTCTGTTCACGTTGTGACGACAGTCGGCGCCGGGCCCCGGGGGTGGAATGGCCAAGGAAGAACTGCTGGAATTTCCGGGCATGGTGAGCGAGCTGCTGCCCAACGCGATGTTTCGCGTGAAGCTTGAGAACGAACATCTGGTGTTGGCGCATACATCGGGCAAGATGCGCAAGAATCGCATCCGGGTGCTGGTGGGCGACAAGGTCATGGTCGAAATGACCCCCTACGACCTGAGCAAGGGGCGCATCACCTTCCGCTTCAAATAGACCGGGCGTTCTTGGTGACGGCCGTCCCGCCGCTGGTATTGGCCTCGGCGTCGCCGCGCCGCGTGGAACTGCTGCGCCAAATAGGGATCCAACCCGCCGCCATCGACCCGGCGGCGGTGGACGAAACGCCGCAAGCCGGCGAGCAGCCGGTGGCGCTGGCCGCGCGCCTGGCGCGCGCCAAGGCCGAGGCGGTCGCGGCCCGCCACGGGGGCTCGTTCGTGCTGGCCGCGGACACGGTTGTGGCGCTGGGCCGGCGCATTCTACCCAAGGCGGAAACCGAGGCCGAGGCGCGCCGGTGCCTGAGGTTGCTGTCGGGGCGCCGTCATCGGGTGCTGACGGCGGTGTGCGTGATCGCGCCCAACGGGCGGCAGGCGCTGCGCCTGGTCACCACGACGGTACGCTTCAAACGGCTGGAGGCGGCCGAAATCGACGCCTATGCCGCCAGCGGGGAATGGCGCGGCAAGGCCGGCGGCTATGCCATCCAGGGGCGGGCGGCGGGCATGGTCGCCTGGATCGGCGGTTCGCACTCCAATGTGGTGGGGCTGCCGCTCTTTGAAACCCTCAGCCTGTTGCAGGGGCAGGGCTATGGCGGAGCGCAAGGTTGAACCGGAGTTGAGAGACAGGCTGCTCATCGACGACGGTCCGGTGTTCGTGCGCGCGCTCCGCTGGCGCGACGGGCGCGCGGTAGCGCTGGAATTGCTGCCGGTGGCGGAAGCCAGCGATGCCGCGGCTGAAGGCAGCATCTGGTTTGGCCGCGTGCGCAAGGTGATGCCCGACCTGCAAGCGGCGTTCGTGGACTTGGGTGCGGGCAGGGGCGGCGGCGCGGGCGAAAGCGGGTTCCTCAATGCCGCCGACGCGGGCGGCGAGGACGATGGCGATCCAGCGATCGGGCGGCGGTTGCGCGAGGGCCAAGGCCTGGTGGTGCAGGTCTTGAGCGCGCCCCATGGCGGCAAGGGGGCGAAACTCGGGACCCAGATCGCCTTGCCGGGAAGGCTCGCGCTGCTGCGGCCCGGAAAACCGGGGGTGAAGTTCTCCCATCGCTTACCGCCAGGAGCGGCGCGAACAAAGCTTGCCTCGGTGGTGGCGCATCTCGTGGCGGACGATGGCGTAACCCTGCGAGCCGCCGCGCGGATGGCGCCGCCCCAATTGCTGGTGGCCGAGGTGGAGCGCCTGAAACGCACCTGGGGCGAGATTTCCGCCCGTGGGGCCGGGGCCAGGACGCCGGCCTGTCTGTGGCGCGAGCCGGATGCGTTGGGCCAAGTCCTGCGCGACCACGCCGACGGCGACATCGGGGCGATCGGTGTCGCCAGCGCCGCCGGTTTTTCTCGCGCCCGCGCCTGGCTTTCGCTTCACGCGCCGGAATTGCTGGATCGCCTGCAACCGCGACCGGGCGCCAACGACGCGGCGCGCTACGAAGAGCTGGAGGATGAGTTCGCGCGGGCGCTGGCGCCGGTGGTGAAACTCAGCGGCGGCGGAGTGGTGCGCTTCGACGCCGGCGCCGCCCTTACCGCCATCGACGTCGATTCGGCGGGGGCCACAAGCGGGGGCGACCGCGAAGACGCCGCCTGGCGCGTCAACCGCGAGGCGGCGGACGAAATCGCCCGCCAGTTGCGGCTGCGCAATCTAGGTGGCGCCGTGGTGGTGGATTTTCTGCGCCAGGCCAAAGCGGAAAACCGCGCCCGGCTGCTGGCGCATTTCCGCCGCGCGCTGGCGGACGATCCGGCGGCGGCCCGGGTGCTTGGGTTCTCGCGGCTCGGGCTGGTGGAATTGACCCGCCGGCGGCGGGCCCCGAGCTTGCTTGAGCGCTGGTTCGACGCCTGCGAGGCGTGCGGCGGGGGTAGCGCGCCTGGCGCCCGCGCCACCGCCCACATGGCGCTGATCCGGGCCGGCGCGGAAGGCGGCGGACGCGGGGTCAAAAGGGTGCGCATCCGCTGCGCGCCGGCTGTCGCCCGGGTGATCGAGCTGGCCGACGCCGCCGCCATCGCGCTCCGCATAAGCGCGCCGGTGGTGGTGGAAAGCGACGGGGGTGGCCCAAGCGGGGCCTTCACCGTCGTGCTAGAATAACCGCCATGAACGCGCATTCCTCGGGCGGCCCCGTGTCCCGGCGCTGTCCCATTTGCAACGCGCCGTGCAGCCAGGCGGAGGCCCCCTTCTGTTCGCGCCGATGCCGCAACGTCGATCTCCATCGCTGGTTTTCCGGCCACTACCGCATTCCCACTCCCGAGACGCCGCAAACCGAGGAAAAGGAAGATGATTCCGATCGATCGCTTTAGGGGCCGAACACGTCAAGGGCGCTCCCTGGACAGGGCGGGGGATTTCTTTTAGGACTTCGGCGCGGCGTCGCGCGCCTCGTGCCCAGGTAGCTCAGTTGGTAGAGCAGCGGACTGAAAATCCGCGTGTCGGCGGTTCAACTCCGTCCCTGGGCACCATTATTTCAATGACTTAACGAAAATCGCCTCAACTGCCTTTATTTCAGGTAAGCATGGGGTAAGCATTAAAGCGCGCTTCGGCTTTTGGTGAAGGGTGCCGAGAGGGCGCAATCCGCCCCCTCAGAGAAATGTGGGCATCCAGACCGCTGGCGCTTGTCGTCGCCGCTTGATCGCCAAGCTTCATCAGCCGATCACGAGCCTACCGCCCGGCTATCATGCGCCGTCTCTAGGGGGCACGAACTCATCCAGGGAGGCGTAGTCTGGCCGCACTCGACCTCAGTACGCGGTTCTTCCGTTGCCGCACTCCTGTTCCATGTCCGATGCAGGATGTCTTGTTTGGTTGAGGTCGGCCGTCCGACGCGAGCCGAGCCAAGACGCGGGCTCGAAGCAAGTGACCCACCCCCCACCCTCGCGAAAGGGCGTCGGGGGTGTAGAATTGGTACTGGCGTGAAAATTTCGGTCGTCTCTGAGGGGTACGAACGGCTCCACGGCGGCGCCAATTTTCTTGTGCAGTCGGAATTGATCCAACCAGCCGCTGCAACATTTTTTTCGCGCCACCGGCCCTGTGGCGGCCGTCAGTGGCATTGCACCACAGATCCCCTAGCCATCCCCATGATCTGGGAGTCGGGGATTTTGGCGGGGGCCCACGAAGCGAATCGAGTGCTCGCCGCGCTGAGCAAAATGTTCAATCTGGCCGAACTCTGGGGCCAGCGGCCCGACGGCCCCAATTCCTGCCGGCATGTGCCGCACAACACGGAGGTCAGGAACGAGCGGTTCCTGAGCGCTGCGGAACTCCGGCGGGTCGGCGAGGTTCTGCGGGAGGTCGGGGACGAGGGCATCAAACTGGCGCACGCCATCGCCGCCGCGCGCCTCCTGACCGGCTGCCGGCTCAGCGAGATCATTCGTCTCAAGTGGGAATACGCGGACCTACCCGGCAGGGCGCTCCACCTTCCCGATTCGAAAACTGGCTCCAAGGTCGTCCATCTCGGTCAGTCGGCGGTCGCAATCATCGAAGGCATCGAGCGTGTCGAGGACAATCCCTGGTGATCGCCGGTACCAAACCGGTTGCGCCGCTGATCGACCCCCAGCCTTTCTGGCAGCCTGTCGGCGCTCGGGCCGGCCTGAGGATGCCCACATCCACGGCCTGCTACACACCTTCGCCTACACCGCCGGCGCCGCCGGTGAGGACGCTGGAGCGTACCCATCTCTAGGCCTTGATACCGATCCTGTTGCGCGAGGCCCCCAGGACCAGCACATTGTCCTGCTTAATAGGGAGCATGTGATGGCTGCGCTTTCCGGACGGCAGGGCCAGTGAAATGTATGCTTACGCCTGCAGCGTCCCGGGAGTTCCAGAGCGGCGCCATGAGTGAACACGGCGCGCCGAGGCGGAAACCGCTACCACCTGTCCTACGGATGGCTGTACTCGCGGGACACAAGGAGTCCGTGCGGTTGCACCTTCGGCTTGGCAGCGACGTGGACGCAACTGACGAGAAAGGGCGAACAGCACTCATCCTTGCGGCCTCCAGGGGTCACCTCGACGTGTGCAGCCTCCTGCTGGAGGAGGGCGCGGACCCTACCTTGAGGGACAGCGGCGGGAATGATGCGCTGGCGGTGGCAGTCTCCAGGGGCCAATCGGACCTAGCGGAGATCCTGAAGGACGCTTGTGCAGCCTTCGGCATTGCCTCGCCATGCGTGAAGGAGAAGAACGCCGAGTCGGGTGAATTGCATGACGTCGGAACAAACCCAAAGCGGGGCAAATCCCCGGCACCGGAGACTCCGGATCCTACGGATGGCACATCAGCGTCACCTGACAGGAAGGTCGAGGATCAATCCATTTCACTGCGTACGATCAGCCACGCAGACACACTACCGCAAGGTGACTCTGATCCAACAGGACCCTTCCCGGATCAACCTAGTGCACCGGATGCGGTCGATGTTTTCGACTTCTCGGTGTGGGAGGAGGAGATCGATACCGCCCCTCCATCAACTGATCCTTCGTGCGCTATCGCCGCCGATGTCCTCCAGCAATTGATTTCCCGCCACGCCCCGATCGACACGGACGAGAACTGGGATGATGTCGAGATAGATCTTCCCGAATTAGACGACCTTGTGAGCCGCCGCTTGACCTTGGACGCGCACGAGGAGCGGTCGCTGCGATTGCTTATCCTGCGAGCGCTGCGCGATCTTCGAATTCAAGGACGGCAGATAGCCGAACTGCTGTCTTGGGAGCGCGAAGGTGAAGATCGCCCTGACAGGGATTTTGAGATCGGCCTTCGCATTGTTCTCGGGGATCTAGGTGCCGTCATTGATGATGACCTTTTTGCACCGGATATCGTCGACAACATCGACGATACGGACGAAGAGGCATATGGCGATGAAGTGAGCGAGGCGCTGGCCTATTTTAGAAGACAGCAGGCGGATGATGCCGATCCTCTCGCGCATTATCTCCGCGAATTGCCGAAGGATCGCCTAACGCGCGATGAGGAGACGACGCTGGGGGTCGCGATCGAGGAGGGGATGAAGCCGGCGACAGCAGCCGTCCGCCGAGATCGACGTCGCGCGCGCCGGGCGCAAGGCGTTTTTCGACGGCGGCGATCTTGCCTCCGGCGACTCCTGCATCCAGGATCTAGCCCGGCCAGCCAGCGAGCGCCGGGTCGCGCAGGGTCAGGTCCAACATTTTCCCCTCCCGTTCCGCCTGCCACCGATCGTATATTCAGTGTATACGATCGGTACGCCCGTCTTTGGCGGCCTCTCGGAGAATTCCATGACGCCGCGACGCCGCTTGATCAAGAGCGAGCCCGAACGCCACGCCGCCGCCGGCCCGGGCGGCGATCGGCGCGCGGCGTCCCTTTCCGACCGCGCCTTCGAGCGGGTACGGGGCCTGATCGTCGACCGTAAACTCGCCAGCGGCGAAGTCCTGGTCGAAGGCCGACTTGCGGGACAATTGCTCTTGACGCGCACGCCCTTGCGCGAGGCGCTGGTCCGCCTCGAGGGCGCGGGCTTTCTGGTCAAGCGCATGAACCGGTCGTTCGCCGTGCGCCAGGTCGGCCTGGCCGAGTTCTTCCAGAGCCTGAAGGTTCGACAGTATCTCGAATCGAATGCGGCCAGGCTTGCCGCCGGGCGTGTCTTGGCGCGCGACATCCGCTCCTTTCGCCAGCGGATCAAGTCACTCGCCCGGACGGATGATCACCTGCCGGCGCATTGGATACTGGACGACGACTTGCACAATTGGCTGTCGGCGGCCGGCGGCAATGACGTGCTGGTGGACGCCGTCAGGCGCCTGCGCATCACGACCCAATTGTTCGAGATCGGCTGCCCATTCCAGCGCACCCGCTCCGACGCCGAGGAGCATCTCGCTATCCTCGACGCGCTCGAGGCCGGCGATGGCAAGGCTTCGGCGGCGGCCGTACTCAAACATCTCGAGAATATCGAGCTTGACGTGATGCGCATCGTCCGCGGCCATTGACCCCGGATCAAGCGTGCGAGCGCGCCGCCTGCGCCGGGAGCAGCTCCGCCTCGGCCAGGGCCTGACGCAGCATCGCCACCTCGGAATCCGGCAGCGGGCCGATCGGCGGCCGCACGGCGTCGCAGTCAAGGCGTCCGAGCAGTTTGAGGCAGGTCTTGAGCCGCGCCGCCGCATGCGCGCCGGGCGGCGTTCCGTAGATCGCCCTGGCGAGCGGATAGATGATCTCATGCTGGGCGCGCGCAGCCGCCAGATCGTTGCGCCGCACCGCCTCCTCCAACTCCACAATGACCTCCGGCACGATGACCGCGAGGCTGACCAGGCTGCCCTCGCTGCCGAGCACGAACGTCGTCAGCAGGTGTTCGTCCCCCGATGCCATTACGCGGACATGCGGCGCGATCGCCTTCACCAGCCGCCGGTTCGTCTCGTAACGCGCCGTCTCCCAACTTCCTTCCTTGATGCCGGCGATGCGCGGCAGCCGGACGAGGCGGGAAATCACTTCCGCGTCATAGGCCATCGGACCAGTCGATACAGGCGCGAGATAGAGGAAGATCGGGAGCGAAGTCGCGTCCAGGACATAGCGGTGATGCGTAACGATGGTTTGCGGCGCAACCGGCAATGCCCATGCGTTCGGCGGAAAGACCATGATCGCGTCGGCGCCTGCGGCCTCGGCGTCTCGCGCCTGCTCGGCGGCGTCGAGGCTCGATTCGGCGTTGACGCCGGCGACGAGCAGACAGCCGTCCGGCGCCGCCTCGCGCGCCATCTCGACAATCCGCCGCTTTTCCGCGCGGGCGAGCGCCATGTTCTCGCCGGCATGGCCGTTGATCAGGAATCCGCGAATGCCGGGAACGGCAGCCAGCCCGCCGACGTGGCGCCGGAATGCTGCTTCGTCGATCCGGAAATCCGCGTGCATCGGGCAGATGGCGGCGGCGAATATGCCGCGAAATTGGCTGGTGTCTATGACTGCCATGTTAGACCGATCTCCATGTTCCCTCTCGAATCATTTCGTCGACGACGCGCGCGAACGCCGAACGGCAACGCTCGACGACAATATTGATGTCATCCTTGCCGATGACGAGCGGCGGCGAGAACCCGATGATGTCGCCTTGCGGCAAGGGCCGGACGATGACGCCATGATCGCGGCAGGCGGCGGCCACGCGCGCTCCGACGCCGAGATTCGCGTCGAAGCGCCGCGGCGGATCGCGCTCGGCGACGAACTCGACGGCGGCGAGCAAGCCCTCGCCGCGCACGTCGCCGACCATGTCGTGATCGGCGAAGGCCGCGCGCAGGCGTGACAAGAGATAGGGACCGGTGTCGCGCACGCGCGCGGCCAGCTTCTCGCGTTCCAGAATATCGAGATTGGCCAGCGCGGTCGCGGCGCCGAGCGGATGTGCGGCATAGGTGAAGCCGTGCGCGAACGGGCCGAATTTGTCGGAGCCCTGTTCGAGCACCCGCCACACCTTCTCGCTAAGGACGCTGCCGGCGAGCGGGAAATAGGCGCTGGTGAGCCCCTTCGAAATGCACATCATGTCCGGCTCGATGCCGTAGACGTCGCAACCGAAATTCCGGCCGAGCCTCCCGAACCCGCACACCACTTCGTCGGCCATCAGCAGGACGTCGTGCTTGCGCAGAACCTTTTGGATGCCTTCCCAGTAACCCTCCGGCGAAGGAATGATCCCGCCGACGCCGGCCACCGGCTCGGCGATGAAGGCGGCGACGGTCTCCGCTCCCTCGGCGAGAATCAGGCGGTCGAGCGCATCGGCGCAGTAGGCGGAGAACTCCCGCTCGCTGAGCGAGCGGTCTTCCCGCCAGAAATAGAACGGCGCCAGCGTCCGGCGGACCCGGTCGAGCGGCAGATCGAAGGCCGCGTGCATGGCGTCGAGGCCCGTCAAGCTGCCCGACATAATCGTCAGGCCATGATAGGCGCGCTCGCGCGCGATGATTTTCTTTTTCTTCCGGCGACCAAGCACGTTGTTGCAGTACCAGGCGATCTTGACCTGCGTCTCGTGCGCGTCCGAACCCTGCAGCCCCCAAAAAATCTTGCTCATGCCGGGCGGGCACATGCCAAGCACCCGGTCCGTCAGCCGGATCGCCGGCTCGTTCGAGAACCCCCAATGGGAGTGATAATAGGCAAGCCGCTTTGCCTGCTCGAACATCGCCTCGGCGATTTCGACGCGGCCGTATCCGACATTGACGCACCAGAGCCCCGCAAAGGCGTCGATCAACTCCTTGCCGTGCTGGTCGCGGATGCGGATGCCGCTGCCTCCCTGGATGATGTGTGGGTCGCCGAGCTCGCCGTGCGCGAAGGCACGGAGGTTGGTGTTCGGGTGCAAGAGGCCCGCCCGGTCCATCTCCTCGAGGGTCTTCTCGTTTCGCCGCGCCGTCGCCATTTGTCTTTTCCCTTCGATGGTCCCTAGGTCCCGGCCAACAAGCGCGAGGGCTCGAACAGTGGCATTTCAGGTTCGCTTCCAAGGATTCGCTGCGCCAACAGTTTTCCCATATAGGGACCGCTGGTGTAACCGGAATGCACGCTGCCGATCACATAGGCATCGGCGACGCCGGGAATCGCTCCGATGATCGGCATCGCGTCCGCCGTTTCCGCCTCGAAGCCAACCCAGGCGCGCACGATTCGGGTGTCAGCCAGCGCCGGGACGGCGTGGCGGGCCAGCCGCAAATTGCCAATCAGGTTTTCCGGCACGACCCTGGTTTCCCGCGTTTCGCGGTTCCCCCATCCCTGCCAGCCGCCGCCGATGACCACGGTGCCGTTGCCGAACTGCTTCAGCGATAGCAGCCCGTTGGCGATGCCAAGCACGGTCCGCATCACCGGCCGCAACCGCTCCGTCACCGACAACTGGTTGTTCAGCGTCTTGATCGGAATGTGGACATCCAGCCAGCCGAGCATCTCCTCCAGCCACACGCCGCCGGCGAGCACGATCCGGCGCGCCCGGCCGGCAACGCCATCCGCCATCAGCGCGAAGCCGCCCTTGTCGCGGCCGATGCCGCGGATCGCCGTGTTTTCCCGGAACACGACCCCGGCATTGGCGAGCGCCAGCCGGTAGGCGAGCCCTGTTCGATTGGCCGTCACGTGCCCGTCGATGGAGCAATGGGTCGCCGCCTTGACGGCGCCGGAAAGACCCGGCTCGATCTCGCGCGCCCTTGCCGGCGAAATCATGTCGATGCGGGCGCCGTACGCCCGCCGCGCCTCGGCCCGCCGCTCCAAAAGCGCGGCCTCGTCATCGGTGAAGGCCAGCGAAAGGCCGTCCGTCGGCACGACGCCGGGATCGGAACCAAGCCATTCGCCCGCCGACATCCACATCCGCCATCCGGCCAGGGCATAGGGAATGAGCGCCGCCCGCGTCATTTGCATGGTCATCGTGCCGGCGTTGATGCCGGACGCTTCGGAACAGACGCCCCGGCGATCAACCAGCACGCAGGTCATACCGCTCCGGGCCAAATGGAGCGCGGTCGTCGCGCCCATGACGCCGGCGCCGATGACCGCGACATCAAAAGTTTCCGCCGTATCCGCCATGTCCGCTCAGCCGTCCGTCTAGAGTGGGGCCGCCGCCGGGATCGGTATGTCGGCATAGTCGAACCTTCCCGTCAGTTCCTCGATGGGCAGCGTCATCAACGGCGGCCGCGCCGTCCAGAAGCCGGCCTTGCTGCGCCCGCCCAGCCGCGCGCTCGCCAGCGCGCCGACCGTGTCGCCGCACATCCGGCCTTGGCATGGGCCCATGCCGCAACGGCTCCACGACTTGACCTGATCGAGGTTCGCCGCGCCGCGGTCGAGGGCCAGATCGATGCCCGACCGCGTCACGTCCTCGCACCGGCATACAATGGTTTCGGGAGCGATGGCATCGATCAAGCCGGCCGGAGGTTGCATCAAGCCAGCCATGGCGCGTCCGGCGCGGAGAGCGGCCCGCCGCTGCCGGTGGAACGGCGCGGCGCGGCGCGCATGGGCCGCGAAATCGAGTTTGCCCAGGTCAAAGGCCGCCGCCAAGCCGGCGAGGTGGCCATCGATCCGCGCCACCTCAGCGCCGCGCACGCCGCAGCCATCGCCCGCGGCATAAAGCTTGGGCATCGAGAGGCGGCCATTCGCGTCGCGTTCCGGCACGAGACCGCCCGCGCCTCGGTCGTAGCGATGACGCGCGCCCAAGATCCGGCTCGCCTCGGTCGATGGCACCAATCCGTTGCCGACCGTCACCGCGTCAACGCGGAACGACCGCGTAGCACCATCCAGCGGCCGCCCGGAAGCATCGACCGGACCCGCCCGCACCACCAAGCCGTCACCGTCCGCGATAATCTCGCGAATGGCGTGCCGGCTGAGGATCGGCACGCCGGCCATGGCAATGTCGCGCAACCATCCGAGCCCGCGCACCAAGTCCTTGGGCCGTGACATGAGTGCCGGTGCCGCCCGCAGCCAATCGGTCCGCCCCGAAATGTCGAGAACTGCGGCAAGCTGGCCGCCGGCCTTGAGGATCCCGCCGGCGACGGCGCCGAGCAGCGGCCCGCCGCCCGCGACCAGCGTTATGCGCCCGGGGAGCATCGCTTGCGACTTGAGAAGGATGGTCGCGGCGGCGAGACCGATGACGCCCGGCAGCGTCCAGCCCGGAAAGGGCGCCACCCTCTCGGTGGTCCCAAGCGCCAGGCAAAGCGCCTTGGCGCGCCATGTCTCCGGTCCCGAGGGTCCGATGGCGTCAACGCGCACACCCGCGGCGACGTTCCAGACCTTGTAGCCAAATTTTTGGACGACAGGCGACGCGGCGAGGCCGCGGCGAAGCTCGTCGCCTCTTTCCTTTTCGGGGCTGACGGGCACGGAGAGGCGCGGGTCGGCGGCCCGATAGACCTGTCCGCCGGCCGTTGCCGCCCGGTCCGCGATCAATGTGGCGACGCCAGCCTCGGCGGCGGAAATCGCCGCCGCCACGCCGGCGGGGCCCGCGCCGAGAACGATAAGCTCGGGGCCCGCCGTCATGCAATGGGTCCGGTTTCAACGCTCAGGCCCGGCGCCGCCAACTCCTGGCATGCGAGCCGGCGCCGGCCGCCGATCCGCACCAAACATTCCTGGCAAGCACCCATCAGGCAGAACATGCCCCTCGGCGCTCCGGCCGTCGGGCTCGTTCGCAGCATGCGGATGCCCGCCGCGTGCAGGGCGGCGGCGACGCTTTCACCCGGCCGCGCCGGCACGTCGCGGCCGTCCGCAGTGAAGACGATTGCGGTGTCCATTGCGCGGGGCTGTCCGAATCGCAGCGTCATGCATTCACCGGCCGCCGGAACACGAAGAATAGTAAGTGACATTGTATATGCTGTGTATATAATTTTCCGAACGGCGGCTCCGCCGCTTCGTCCGGCGGGACGCAACAAGGAATAAACCGGGAAACCCGGATTGGGGATGATGTCGAACGGGACAGGAACCTAGAAGGAGGCGAACCGTGCTTAAATTCCTGCTGAGGACCTTTGCCGCCATGGCGGCGGTAATCGCGGTCGGTCTTCCGACCGAGGGCGGCGCGCGAACGCTCAACGAAATCATTTCGTCGAAAAAAATCCTGGTCGGCGTCAACCCGACGCTGCCGCCGCTCGGCAAGTTCGACGACAAGAACCAGATCGTCGGCTTCGATGTCGACTTGGCCAAGAGACTGGCTGACATGCTGGGCGTCGAGCTCGAGGTGGTGAAAGTCGGCTCCCCCGATCGCATTCCCTTCGTCGCCAGCGGCAAGATCGACTTCGTGATGGGCGCCATGACCCGCAATCCGGAGCGCGCCAAGGTCATCGACTTCACCGTTCCGGCGCACACCGAGGTGTTCGGGGTGCTGACCCTAAAAAGCAAGCCGTTCAAGCATTGGAAGGACTTGAACGACCCGACAGTGCGGTTGGTGCAGGTGCGGGGCACGACCCCCATCAAGTTCATCGCCGACAACATCCCCAAGGCAGAGGTGCTGCTGCTCGACAACTATCCGGACGTCATCCGGGCGCTGGCGCAGGGACGCGGCGACGCCATGCTCGACGTCATCGATTTCGTCGGCGAGCACATGAACAGCCACAAGGTCGATTGGAAGGTCGTCGAAACGCCGGTCGACATTTACTATTGCGGCCTTGGCGTGGCGAAGGGCAATGACAGCCTACGCAATTGGCTCAATGCCGCCTTGTTCGAGCTGCATCGCAGCAATTTCATCAACGAGACCTGGAAGAAGTGGTTCGGAATCGACATGCTCTTCAGCGTTCAGGCGTCGCCCTATTTCTGAGCGACTGAGACCACGCCGTTTCCCGCCGCCCGCGCCCAGCGTGCGGCGGCATTGCGGCCCGCCGTCGGATCCCGCCGGAGAGACGCATGAGCTACGTCCTGCAATTCGGCCAAATCACCAAGTACGTGCCGTATTTCCTGTTGGGCGCCTGGATCAGCCTGCAAATTGCTTTTCTCGCCTTCGTGGGCGGCCTCTTCATCGGCCTGCTCGGCGCCATGGCCAAGACGTTCGGCCGCGCCTGGCTGCGCCGCGCCGTCGATACCTACGTCATCTTTGTCACCAACACGCCGCAATTGGTGCAGATCTACTTTCTTTTCTTCGCGCTGCCCGACTCCGGCATCTTACTGTCGCCCTATCAAGCCGTGTTGATGGGCATGACGATCAATGCCGGCGCCTACCTCACGGAAATCCAGCGGGCCGGATTCATATCGGTGCACAGAAACGAGATGGAGGCGGCGGAGACCCTGGGCATGACTCTTTGGCAGCGCGTGCGCTACGTCGTCATGCCGCACATCGCGCGCGTCCTCTTTCCGCCGCTGTCCAATCATTACATCCTGATGACGCTCGGCACTTCGATGGCGGCGATCTTCGGCGTCGAGGAACTGACGGGCCGCGCCTTCAACGTCAACGCCGAGACCTTCCGCTCGATCGAGGTCTTCTCCCTGACGGCCGGCATCTATGTCGCCGTCACCATGATCGCCACCCTGCTGCTTGGGCTGATCGGGCGGTTCGCGTTCCGCGCCAGGATGAGGCTGATTTGATGTGGGAACGCCTCATCGACGAAGCGCCGCGCTTCTTCACCTACTACAACGCGGTTTTTCTGCTGGAGGCGATGGGCGTCACGTTCGCGCTGTCGGCCGCCGGATGCGTCGTTGGCGCGCTGGTTGGGTTTCTCGCCGCCGTTTGCCGCCGCACGTCGTCGCCGGCTCTGCTGCCGCTTCGCGCGCTCGTCATCGTCTATGTCGAGCTGTTTCGGCGGATCCCGTTCCTGGTCACGCTGATGCTCGTGTTCTTCGCCTTCCAGGCCGCCAAGCTCAATGTGTCCATATTCTTCATCGCGCTGGTCACGGTCTGCATCATTGCCGCGGCCTTCATCGCCGAGATCGTGCGGAGCGGCTTCGAGGCGGTGCACCGCAACCAATGGGACGCTGCGGCGGCGATGAATTTTTCGCTGATGCAGACCCTGATCAGCGTGATCGTGCCGCAAGCCTGGAAGATCGTACTGCCGCCGGTGTTCGGCTTCTTCATCCTGTTCATCAAGGACACCGCGCTCGCCTCCCAAATCGGCGTCGTCGAATTGACATATGCGGGCAAGGTTCTCAACAACAAGGGCTTCTCGGCGGCGCTGGTGTTCGGCGCCGTGCTGGTTTTGTATTTTCTCGTATCCTATCCGCTGGCGCGGTTCGGCACCTGGATGGAGCATCGGCTTGTCACAACTCGAAATCGTTAACCTCGAGGCCAATTATGGCGGCCAGCCGGTGCTGCGTGACATCTCGCTCGCGGTCGACAAGGGCGAGATCGTAAGTCTCATCGGGCCTTCGGGTTCGGGAAAAAGCACGCTGCTTCGCGTTCTCGTGGGCCTGCTGCCGCCGGTGGCCGGCAAGGTGCGGATGGACGGGCAAGCGGTCGACTACCGCGACAAGCGCGCGGTCAGGGCGCTGCGTGACCGCTTCGCCATTGTCTTCCAGCAATTCAACCTGTTTCAGAACATGACGGCGCTCGAAAACGTCACCATCGCGCCAACCAAGGTCAAGAAGCGCCCGGCCCGGGAAGTGACCGAGGAGGCGAAGGCGCTGCTGGCCAAGGTCGGGCTCGCCGACAAGTTCGACGCCTATCCCGACGAATTGTCGGGGGGCCAGCAACAACGCGTGGCCATCGCCCGCGCGCTGGCGCTCAGGCCGGAATTCCTGCTGCTCGACGAGGTGACCTCGGCGCTTGATCCCGAGCTCGTGAACGAGGTTCTCGATTCCATCCGCATTTTCGCCTCCGAGGGCATGACCATGTTCATCGTGTCGCACGAGATGGGCTTCGTCCGCGAGGTCTCGTCCAGGGTCGCCTTCATGGCCGACGGCAGGATTGTCGAGATCGGCTCGCCGGCGCGGATCTTCGACGGGCCCGAGCGCGACCGGACCCGCGATTTCGTCGGCAAGATACTGCGCCACTAACGGCGGGCGGAGAGGACACATGTTGCCTGGAATGGAAATGCTGGCCGGCGCCGTCGATTGCCACGTCCATGCCTGCCCCCACATCAACCGCCGCAGCGTGGACGTCTTCGAGGCGGCTCGCCAGGCCGCCGCCGCCGGCATGCGCGGCATCGGCCTGATGGATAATTTCGCCAACTCCTCGGGGCTGGCCGCGCTGGCCAACCGGCAGCTCGGCGATCTCGGCGTCGAGGTGTTCGGAGGGCTGATCATGGAACCGCCGGCGGGCGGCGTCGATGCCGATGCCGTCCGCGTGGCCCTCGCCTATGGCTACCGGGAGGGCGACGGCGCCCGGTTCATATCCTTGCCAACGCACCATACCCGCAACATCGCGCGGATCGAGGGCCGGACGGACGACTACATCAAGTCATGCCTGGCGATCCCCGAAAAGGGCCCGCTTCCCGATCCGCTGCCGGAGATTCTGGACCTGATCGCCGAGCACGACGCGGTATTTAACACCGGCCACGTGTCGGGGCCGGAAGCGCTACGCGCGACGCAGACCGCGCGCCAGCACGGCGTCACGCGCATCATCGCGCCCTGCAATCACTTTGACGCCACGGTGGTGCGGGAAATCGTCGCGGCTGGCGCCATGGCCGAGTTCTCGTTCTTCTTCGTCTCGCACGCGACACAGGTCGGCTTGACGCACGTGGACGCCGAGCGGCACACCGTGCCGGCGGTATCGCTGAGGGAACTAGCGGCCCTCATCCGGGCGGCGACGCCCGCCAAGACAATTCTGTCAGGCGACTGCGGCGTTTCCGTGCTGCCGCCGCCGGTCGAGGGTTTGCGGGAATTCTTATTGCTGCTGGAAGGCGCCGGGTTCGACCGCGATGAACTTGGCCGCATGGTCGGCGAAAACCCGGCGCGTCTGTTCCGGGTCGGCGCGCGGCCGTAGCATCATGCCGGTCGGGACGCCGGTCGTCCGCACCGCGCGGGGCGACATTCCGCCCGATGGCCTCGGCATGACCTTGATGCACGAGCATGTGCTCTGCGACGTCACGCCGCCCGCCCTTGCCGCGGCGGGCGGCGCCGAGGTCGAGATCACGCTCGAGAATGTCTGGGAAATCCGCCACCATTGGTGCGCCCACCTCGGCAACAACCGGTTGCTGGACGAAGCGGACGCGATATTCGAGCTTGGCCGCTTCAAGGCGGCCGGCGGCGGCACGGTCGTCGACGTGACCACGACCGGCATCAAGCCGGCGCCGGCGGCGTTGCGCCGCGTCGCGGCGGCAAGCGGCGTCAACGTCGTCGTCGGCTGCGGCTATTACACGGAAGAGTTTCTCGATCCCGCGCTGCGGTCGCGGGGCGTCGACGAATTCGCCTCGGAAATGATCGATTCCATCCGCGCTGGCATTTCCGGCTCGGATGTGCGGGCTGGGATCATCGGCGAGATCGGCTGTTCCGACCCTTGGACGCCGTTGGAGCGCCGCATCATGAAGGCGGCCGTCTTGGCGCAGCGCGAGACGGGCGCCGCGCTGACCGTCCATCCCGGCCGGCGAGCCAACATGCCGGTTGAGATCGCGCGCTTCGTCGCCGCCGAGGGCGGCGATGTCTCCCGTCTCGTCATCGGCCATGTCGACCGCACCATCTTCGACGACGACGCCCTTTTCGCGCTGGCCGACGCCGGATGCGTGATCGAATATGATTTCTTCGGCATCGAACAGGCCTATTACCCGTTTCAAGACATCGACCTGCCGAATGACGGGGCCAGGCTTCGCGCCATCCGCCGCCTGATCGCGCGCGGGCACCTTGGGCAAATCCTAATGTCGCACGACATCTGTACCCGGACGCGGCTATGCCGCTATGGCGGTCACGGTTACGCCCATATTCCGAACAACGTGGTGCCGATGATGCGGAGCCGGGAATTCTCCTCCGATCAGATCGAAGCCATCCTCGTTGCAACGCCGGCCCGGCTATTGAGCATTTCGGCCCCATGAACGGCGCGCCCGGTCAACAGCGCCCGCTCGCGGCCATCGGCTTGGCGATGTTCGCGGTCTTTTCATTCACGCTGCTCGACAGCGGCGCCAAGTATCTCTCCGGTCACGTCGCCATGCCGCAGATTGTTTGGGGCCGGTTCATTTGCCATTTCGCGCTGTTGTTCGTGCTTGTGCCGAAGACCGGGTTGGCGGTCTTTGTGCGGACGGCAAGGCCGGGCGCGCAACTGGCGCGCGCGGCGGCGCTGATCGCCACCACCACGTCGATGTTCTTCGCCGTCAAATACCTGCCGCTCGCTGAAACATACGCCGTTTCCTTCGTATCGCCGTTCCTGGTTGCTCTTGGCGCGGCCCTGTTCCTGGGCGAACGCGTCGGGCGCCGGCGTTGGCTCGCCGTCGCCGGCGGCTTCGCCGGCGTCTGCATCGTGCTGAGGCCGGGTGGGATCATGTTCGGCTGGCCACTCGTGCTTCCGCTCGGCATGGCGATATCGTGGGCGGCTTGCCTGCTCATCACGCGGCAACTCGGACCGACCGAGCATCCTCTGGCGACGCTTTTCTATTCGGCGCTGCTTGGCGCCGTCTGTTCCAGTCTCGCCGTTCCCTTTTTCTGGCAACCGCTGGCCCTCGCGGATTGGCTGGTGCTGATCTGCATGGGCGCGGCCGGGTTGGTCGGCCAACTGGCCAGCATCCGCGCCTATGCCCTGGGCGAGGCGTCACTTCTGGCGCCGCTCGGCTATACCCAGATCATCTGGGCGGGCCTGATCGGGCTTGTCATATTTGGTGACGTGCCCGACGTTGGCACCATTGTCGGTGCGGCAGTCGTCGTCGCTAGCGGATTATTCCTGCTTGGCCGGAGCAATGCCACCGACCGCATTTGACGTGCTCTCTCGCCTCGAACTCTGACCATGTTGCCAAGGCGTGAAAGTTAGCCAAGTGGCTGCGGGATTTGTGCTGTC
>CAZIVY010000386.1:0-5846 GCA_964542505.1 uncultured Rhodospirillaceae bacterium | reverse complement strand
GGTGGACGAGGATTTTCTCGCCGCGCTGGCCGCCGTCCCGCCGCAATGCGCGGGCATCGCGCTGGGGGTCGACCGGCTGGTCATGCTCGCCACCGGCGCCGATCGGATCGAGGACATATTGTGGGCGCCGGTGGCCGAGCGCGGCACCTGACTGGCCAAAGTCTTACCGGCAATGGGGAAAGAGGTAGGGGCGGGTTTCAAACCCGCCCCTACATGTCACGGTTGACGCGTCGAAGGGCAAACGGAAACGAGCCACCCGTTCCGGCCGCTGGTATCAAACGACCCGGCCGTCGAAAAGCTGCCGCCCCTCGCGGTCCTCGATTTCCAGCACCCATAGATCGGGGTCCCGGGCCACCGACCTGGCGATATAGGCGTCGCATACGCTTTCCCCCACCGGCGCCTCGCCGGTGGCGCGCATCCACACCAGGTCGCCGGCGTCGATGCGCGCCTGCGCCAGGACCAGGCACCCGGCCTCGCGGCGGTTCATCTTGAGAATGACGGCGCCGCTGTCGGCGTCGCCCCGGCGGGCGACGACCGCCGGAATGCCGGCAATGTCATAGCGGCGGATGAGCGCCGCGACCCAGATGCCCGTTTTCAGCCGCGCTTCGGTCACGCCGGCAGTATAGCGCCGCCGGCGCCGACGGACCGCCGGTTGATTCCAATCAATGCCGTTTTCCGGGGCAGGGCCAGACTGCGTAACTGCCGCGGCATGGCCCGCGATCCTACCCGAGGGGTGAAGCGCGAACGGCGTGTCGGCGGGGTTCGGAGTTTCATATGAGTAGCATCGACTTGCTGAAGCACGACGGTCGAGTTCCACGCTACACCAGCTACCCGACGGCGGCGCAATTCCATCCTGGCATCGGCCCAGGCGCGGCGCGCCAGTGGCTTTCGCAATTGGATGCCGACGAGCCGGTGGCGCTCTACCTGCACGTGCCCTATTGCCGCAGCCTGTGCTGGTATTGCGCCTGCCACGCGCGGGTGCTGAACAACGCTGGCGGCTTGGCCCGCTACGCCGATCTGCTGGCGCGCGAGGCCGATATCCTCGCCGACGCCCTGCCGGCGCGCTTGAAGCTGGCGGCCGTGCAATGGGGCGGCGGCACGCCCAATACCTTGCCGCCGGCGGCGTTCCTGAAGGTCATGGAGCGGCTGCGGGCGCGTTACGACTTTCGCGCCGATACGGAAATCGCGGTGGAGATCGATCCCCGCTGCCTGGAACCGGCGATGGCGCGCGCCTTGGGCGAGGCGGGCGTCAACCGCGCCAGCATCGGCGTGCAGGATTTCGACCCCGGCGTGCAGAAGGCGATCCATCGCGAGCAGTCATTCGCCGAAACCGCGGCGGCGGTAGCGCGGTTGCGCGGCGCCGGGGTGGAGCGCCTGAACGTCGACATGGTCTATGGCCTGCCGGGACAAACGCTAAGCGGGATGCTGTCCACCATCGACCAGGTGATGGAACTCGAGCCCCAGCGCCTGGCCCTGTTCGGCTACGCCCATGTGCCCTGGCACCAGCCGCGCCAAAACCTGATTCCGGAATGGATGCTGCCCGGGGCGGTGGAACGCCTCGAGCTGTTCGCCGCCGCCGCGGAGCGCCTGGAATCCAGCGGCTTTCTCCGCATCGCCCTCGATCATTTCGCCCGCGACGACGATCCCTTGTCACAGGCGGCGGCGGAAGGGCGATTGCGCCGCACCTTCCAGGGCTATACCGACGTTTGCGCCGAAACCGTGCTCGGCATTGGCGCTTCCGCCATCAGCACCTTGCCGGCGGGGTTGGCGCAGAACGCGGTGCCGCCGGCCGATTACGGCGCCGCGATCCGAAGCGGCGAGTTGGCCACCGCGCGGGGTGTCGCGCGTGGCGGCGACGACGGCGCGCGCGGCGCGGTGATCGAGCGCCTGATGTGCGATTTCCGCGTCGACCTGCCGCAGGTCGCCGCCCGCTACGGACTCGCCCCGGACAGTTTCGATGGCGCCACCGCGCGTCTGGCGCCGCTCATCGCCGAGGGCCTGGTGCGAATGCGCGGCGGCGAACTCGTGGTGGCCCCGGCGGGGCGGCCGCTGGTGCGAACAGTGTGCGCCGCTTTCGACCGCTATTGGAAGGCGGAGCAGGGTCCCGCCCGCCACGCGAGGGCGCTATGACGGCGCGGCGCGAGGGCGTCATGACGGCGCGGCGCAAAGCCGCCACGCGGCCCGCGCGGCACGACAGCGAAGTCGTCCGCGATTCGATCCATTTCGTGATTCCCCCCAACCGCGTGCCGCTGGCGGAGAGCCCCATCGACCATCTGTTCGCGGAGCATCAGCGCATTCGCATGGCCTGCGATCTGCTCGACAGCCTGGCGCGCAACCCGACCGACGCCGGCCGGGAACTGCCGGCGGTGCTGGAGCGATTCTTCCGCGAGGACTTCGTTCGCCACCGCGACGACGAGGAGGAAGATTTCCTGCCGTTGCTGGAACGGCGGCTCTTCGTCGGGGACATTGTCGACGACGCGTTGCTTCAACTGCGCGCCGAACATGCCACCGACAAGAGGACACTGCAGTGGCTGTTGCCGTTGCTCGCCGCCTTGGCCGCGGGCGAGGAGATCGACGAACCCGGCGCACTGCGGGCCTTCGCCCATTCCTTCGCCGAATCCGCGCGCCGGCACATCGCCTGGGAGAATGTCACCATCGCCGCGCTCGCCGAATCGCGCCTCACCGCGGCCGACCGCGCGGCGCTGGCGGCGGGCATGATGCGGCGGCGGCGGTGCGCGGCCGGCTAGAGCAGCTTTATCCGCTCATTGGATTGCTGAAAGCGATTCCAATGGAGCGGATGCTGCTCTAGTGTTACGATTCCGAGGATTCGTTCGCGAACCGTCAGGCCGGAACTCCAGCAAAACCAATTTGATGTGCTGCGGTTCCAATGCGTTGATCGGGAATCAAGCGTTGGAACCACAACGCTACACGGGAACAGGGAATTTCTCATGGCCAAACGCTTGAACACCTGGTTCGTCGTCGCCGACGGCGCCAGCGCGCGAATCCTGACCCGGGGCGCGGAGGGCAAGGGATTCGTCATCGTCGAGCGGCGCGAATCGGCGGAGGCGCGCCGGCCGACGCGCGAGTTGGTGAGCGACCGGCCGGGACGCGGGCATGAAAGCGCCACCACCGGCCGCCACGCCATGGAAGCGCCCAACGATCCGCAGCGGCTGAAGAAACTGGAATTCGCCCGCGAGCTGGCGCGCGAGATCAATCGCGCCAGCGCCGAAAGCCGGTTCGACGACCTGGTGCTGGTGGCGCCGGCGCGCACGCTGGGCGAGATCAAGCGCGTGCTCGACGGGACGGCGCGGGCCAAACTGTCGGCGGCGTTGACGAAGGACCTGACCAAGGTTCCGCCCGATCATCTGCACGATCATCTGGACGACTTTCGCCAATTCCGCCCGCCGGGTGCTTGACCCTGGACAAGCGGCGCGCGCCTGGAAAGGAGGGCCGGAGCGATGGGATGGGGCATGATGGGCCATGATGGCCAATGGTACGGCCACCCCTGGGCGTGGATCGGGCATGGCCTGTGGTTTCTGTTGTTCGCCGGGCTGGCGATCGCCCTGGTGGTGGCGCTCAACCGCTATCGCGGCGAGAACATTGGCGGCGGCAAGAACGCCCGCGGCATTTTGGAAGAGCGCTACGCGCGCGGCGAGATCGACCGCGAGGAGTTTCTGCTCCGCAAGCGCGACTTGAACTGAGGAGTATACCGAGGTTCCCAAGCCTTGACCGATTGGCCGTTCGTGCCGAGGGGCGCGCGGCGTCTCGCAGCACGGACGGGTCGTTCGCCCTTCGAGATGGCCGTTTCGCGGCCTCCTGTGGGCGAACGGAAAACAAGTCGTTACCTTCGAACCGTTGTATTACTCCCAGCCGGGTTCGGCGCCGTCACCGAGCACCAGTTCCGGGGCCGTGGCGTCGGTCACCACGTCGAGACGGATCCACATGCCCGCCTGGCCGTGGCCAGTGACGCCGCAATAGAAAAGATAGCGGCCGGGATCGCGGGCGAGGAAGGGCACGTCGTCGCCGCGCGGCGCCATGATGCCCGGCACCGGATCGATGGAATAGGCGCGCGGGATCGCCGTTTCGCCATGTCCGGCCTCGATTGGCCGGTCTTTTTCGGAATAGTCGCGGGTGACGACGACGCTGTGGGGCAGCATGCCGTCGTTGTTCTTGAACTTGAGCACCACGTTCCAGCCGGCCGGCACCACGACAACGGCGTTGCCGCCGTGATAGCCGTTGAAATTGAGGGCGCCGTTCACCGGGTTCCAGCCCGCAATCAGCGGTATGGTCACCCTTTTCCGGGCGCTGTCGACCTGCATCCAGCTTGGCGTCAGTCGTTTCTCGGCGCTGGCGGCGGCGGGCAACGCCAAGCCCACGAGCACGAGGATGAGGAATCGCATGCGCTAGCTTCTCGCCGTTGCAGGCAAGAAAATGGCGCCGCCGCTAAGCGCGGCGGCGCCATGCCTGGTTGCTCAGTCGAGACCGAACACGAGTACGGCGTCGCCCAGCTTGAAATTGAGCTGGAAGTTGCCGCCGGCGGCAACGGCGATGCGCTGCTTGCCGTCGACCTCGAAGCTCATGGGCGCCGAATTGACGCCGGCGCCGCCCTGGAACGACCAGAGCATGTTGCCATTGCGGGCGTCATAGGCCTTGAAGAGGCCGTTGCCCTCGCCGGCGAACACCAGATCGCCCGCGGTCGCGAGCGCGCCGCCGATCATCGGTTCCTCGGTCTTGGCTTCCCACGCGATCTTGCCGGTATCCACGTTGACGGCGATCACGTTGCCCCATTGCTGCTCGCCGGGGATGGCGACGAAGGCGCCGCCCAGCCACAGTTTGCCCTTTTCCCACGCTTCGTTGCGCACGATGTAGTTCATGGGCTGGTGCAGGTTGACGAAATAGGCGTTGCGGGTCCTGGGGCTGAACGCGCCCGGCGACCATTCCACGCCGCCATTGGCCCCCGGCAGCATGCGCGTGCCGGTGCCGCCCGTGGGGAGCGCGAACAGATTTTCGTGCGGCACCATGTTCTGCGAGCGGCGGATCAACTGGCCGGTCATGCGGTCATGCATATAGACCCAGCCGGTCTTGCCGCCGTGGATCACGGCCGGAACCATCTTGCCGTCCTTGTCCTTGACGTCGGCCAGGATCGGCGGCGATACGGAGTCCAGGTCCCACACGTCGTGGGGAACGTACTGATAGGCCCATACCGGCTTGCCGGTGTCGGCGTTCAAGGCGACGATCGAATCCGACCAACGGTTGTCGCCCGGGCGGACGGAGCCGTCGAGGTCGGGCGAGGGATTGCCGAGGGTGGCGAACACCAGCCCACGGCGAACGTCGATGGAGTTGGTCATCCAGTTGGAGGCGCCACCGCGCATCCAGGCATCCTTGAACTTGCCGGAGGCGACCGCTTCTTTTTCGGCCTTGATGTCGCGGTTGAGCGGGTTGATGCCGTCGGCCTTCTCGACGAAGGTGCCCTCCCAACCCTTCACGCCGTCGGGACTGGCTTCATCGGGCGCCGGAATGGTGTGCCAGCGCCAGACCAGCTTGCCGTCGGAAGCGTTGTAGGAGCTGATGAATCCGCGAATGCCGTATTCGGCGCCGGAAATGCCGATGATGACCTTGTCTTTGTAGATCACCGGGGTCAGCGTCTCGGAATAGCCGAATTCGGGGTCTGCGACCTGGACTTCCCACAGCTTCTCGCCGGTGCGCTTGTCCAACGCCACCAGCATCGCGTCGAGCGTCGTCATGAACAGGCTGTTGCCCAGGATCGCCACGCCGCGGTTGTTGGGGCCGCAGCAGAAAATGGTCTTGCCGAGCTTCTGCTGGTAATGCCAAAGCTGCTTGCCGGT
>CAZIVY010000385.1:0-2731 GCA_964542505.1 uncultured Rhodospirillaceae bacterium | reverse complement strand
GCGTCATTCCGCTGATCGGCCGCGACGGCGGCTATTTCAAGGTGATGCCGCGAACGGGCGTCATCCGGCCGGCCGAGCTCGGCCAATTCCGCCGCCACGGCGCCTACCGCTCGGACGCCGCCTACGCGCGCGCGGTGCGCGAGGCGGAAGCCGAGGCTCAGGGTTCATCGAAAGTGACCACCGCGTAGGCGCGGTCCACCCTGGTCTGCAAGCCGTTTGTGGCGTCGTTGTTGATCGTCAGCTTGAGGTCGTTGACCTCCGCCAGGGTGTCGATCGTGGCGCCAATGTCCCACGAGACAGTAGCCTCCCTGGACGAGCCCGACAATACGCTCGGCCGGAGGGTGGCCAGTACCGTGGGGCTCTTCACATCGCCGATGGCCGCCTCCCAGCGCAGCGGATTGGCGCTTATGTCCGTTTGTTCGCTGTGCTCGACGAAGAAACTGGCGGATCGAACGACGGCGCTGGACGGGATGTTCTGGAACTCGTAGGTCACGCCGAAACCCGCATTGATGTTGGTCCGCAGGTTGTCGCTGCCCTGGGCCAGATAGACCCTGGCGTCGGCCGACAGCGTCCTCGACAATTGCCGGTCCCAACCATCGGTGGGAAACAGCCTGACCTGGATGGTCGTTGGAGTGACCACCGGGGGCGTGCCGTAGGTGACGGCAAGGTAAGCCCGATCCAGCCTTATCTTCTTGGCTCCTGGGTCGAGATTGCGAATGACCAGCTTGAAGTCGTTGACGCGCGTCGCGTCCCGCGCCCACGCCGTCACGTCCCACTCGAGCGTCCCCTCGTTGGCGGCGGTCAACCGCACCGGCGGCGCCAGTTCGCGGGCAACGAACGGATCGGTGAGCGCGCCGCCACCCGCCTGCAGCACCAGGGAGCCGGCGCGGAACAGGTCTTCCTCGTGATGCTCGATGAATAGCCGGGCATCCTGCATCGTGCCGAGATTCGTCAATCCGGCGAATTGCAGCGACAAGAACTGGTTCGGCCAAATGTCGAACCGGACGTCGTCGCTCGCGGTCACCGCCGACAGCGCGCCGCCCTGCGCCAACATCACGCGGTTCCGACTGTCCCAGCCGTCGGTGACGTTGAGGGTGATCGATGTCGCATCCGGCGGCGGCGGCGGCGGGGCGGCGGCGAAGCAAGACATGCTGCCGGTGTCCCGGAAGGTCTGACCGGCGACCGGAATGAACGCCCAATCATAGCTTGTCGAATTCAGGGTCAGCTTCAGAACGCCATGCGTCGCCGTATTTCGCACTTCGCTGTTGGCCTTGATGGATCCTATGCCGACCAGGGATGCGCCGCCGGTGCCGACGACAAATTCCCGGATGCCCGTGGGATCGGCCTGACCGCTGGGCTTCTGCGGGCCGAAGCGCTCGTAGATGTGGTCGTGACCGGTGACGACCACGTCGGCGCCGAATTCGTAGAGCGCCTGGAACAACGCCGCGGTGCGCGTATCGCTGCCGTGGCCGCTGCCCGAACTGAACCGCGCGTGGTGCCAATAGGCCAAGGTGCAGTTCTTGGGATTGGCCGTCAGCTCCTGGCGCAGCCATTTCTCCTGGGCCGACCCGACCCCGGAGGCGACGTTGCTATTGAGCGAGATGATTTTCCAGTCGCCGAGGGTGTAGCTGTAGTACCCCTGCCCGGCGGGACCGGCATTGGCGCCGTAATAGCTGAAATAAGGCCCCGCGCCCGATGAAAGGTAGTCATGGTTGCCGGGCGATGGGCGCGTGCGCGCCTTGTGCCGGCCCCACGTCGGGAGGTAGTACGTCGTGAACTCGGACGCGGTACCGGAGCCATAAGCGTTGTCGCCGACGGTGAACACCGTGCCGGGCGTAGCCAAGGTCGGAAACAGGCCGTCGAGCAACTTGGCCGTGGCCTCGTCGGCGGACCATGAGCCGGCGACATCGCCGGCGCCGACGAGCACTTGCTGGGCCGCGACCGCGCCACCCAGCCCTATCGCCAGAAGGCCGCCGGCGAACATTGCCGACATCGCACGCCGCGGCGCTCGCCGCGCCATCCTTGTCCCGGTACCGGCCATTTTTTCCCTCCCGTTCGGTTCTGTTCTTTTTTGTCGCCCCCCGTCCGAGAGGTCGATCCGCTATCCTTTTTGCTACTTGCGGCATCCTCATTTTGCGATTGTGAGTACTCCATTATGAGTACCGCATCTTCTTGTAGTCAATGGATCGATAGGCCTATGCCGAACCGACTATTTCAAGGCGGCGACGCGCGGTAGAGAAAAGTCCCCAGCAGCACCCAGCGGCGGGCTTGGGTCTCGCGGCCCGGCTTCGCCACCAGGGGCGTGGCGTAATGCCACAAGGGCAGGCGGTAGGCGGTGACGCCGCCCACGGTATTCACGTCGATGACACGCGAGAAATGCCCGCGCTCGGCATAGACCAGCCATTGGTGGGCCACCGCCGAATTGGCGAGGCTGATGTGCACGTCCACATAGCCCAAGCGCGCTTCCGGCTGTTCGGGGTGATGGTCGTTGTGGGGCCCGGCATAGTCGCCGGCCCCATAGCACAGCACCTGGACGCCCGAGCGGCGGCGGAGCCGCCTTCCGGCGAGCGCGGCGGCGAAAGCCTTGAGACTCGGCGAGCGCAGCATGGCGAGCAGCCCGATGCTCTCGGCGGCGGCGAAGGCGGCGGCGCCGCGGCGGGCCAGATAGGCGGTCTTGACGCGCATGGTTTTGGGGAGCCATTCGCCCGCGTCCGCGGTCATCTCCCAAGTC
>CAZIVY010000384.1:0-16501 GCA_964542505.1 uncultured Rhodospirillaceae bacterium | reverse complement strand
CGCGACTTATGGCGAGCGGGCGGTGGACGTGTTCTACATCACCGACCTCACCGGCATGAAGGTCACCGACAAAGGCCGGCTGGCGGCGATCGAGCGGCGGCTGGTCCAGGCCTTGCTGCCGCCCGAGGAGCGCGAGGGCGCCCCGTCGGCGGCCAAGGCGCGGGCCGCGCGCGCCGATACCGTCGGCGCCGCCGAGTAGCGCCTTCCGCGATACTTGGTGTTGCCGCGCGATGTCCCATCTTGTCGCCTGAGGGAGGAAAATCCGCCATGGCCGCCAACATCTTTCGGGGCTGCATTCCGGCGCTGATGACGCCCTGCAAGGCGGACCGCACGCCTGATTTCGATGCCCTGGTGCGGAAAGGCCGGGAATTGATCGCCGCCGGCATGTCCGCCGCCGTTTACTGCGGGTCGATGGGCGATTGGCCCTTGCTCAGCGACGAGCAGCGCCAGGAAGGGGTCGAGCGTCTCGCCAAGGCCGGGGTTCCGGTCATCGCCGGCACCGGCGCGCAAAGCCCGGCACGCGCGGCGGCGCTGGCGGCCCATGCGCGGCGCGCGGGCGCCAAAGGCCTGATGATCATTCCGCGCGTGCTTTCGCGCGGCGGTTCGGCCGCCGCCCAGCAGGCGCATTTCGCCGGCATTCTCGAAGCCGCCGTCGACCTGCCGTCGGTCATCTACAACAGCCCCTATTATGGTTTCGAGACCAAGGCCGATCTCTTTTTCGATCTCCGGCGCCGGTTTCCGCATCTCATCGGCTTCAAGGAATTCGGCGGCGCCGAGGCGCTGCGCTACGCGGCGGAGCACATCACGGGCCGCGACCCGTCGCTCACCCTGATGGTCGGCGTCGATACGCAGGTGTTCCACGGTTTCGTCAATTGCGGCGCCGCCGGCGCCATCACCGGCATCGGCAATGTGCTGCCGAGGGAGGTGCTCCATCTCGTCGCGCTCTGCGAACGCGCGGCGTCGGGAGACGCGGATGCGCGCCGGCTGGCGCTGGAACTGGAAAAGGCGCTCTGGGTTCTGTCGACCTTCGACGAGGGGCCGGACCTTGTCCTCTACTACAAGTACCTGATGGTGCTCGAAGGAAGTCCCGAATACGCGCTGCACTTCAACGCGGCGGATGAACTGAGCGCCAGCCAGAAGCACTATGCCGAAAGCCAATACAGGCTGTTCAAGGCATGGTACGGCAACTGGTCCGCCGCGAAGCGCTAGACCCACATGCGCGTCATCGATTCGCATACCGAGGGCGAGCCCACAAGGCTGATCGTCGAGGGCGGGCCGCCGCTGGGCCGTGGTCCGCTTTCCGAACGGCGGGCCCGATTCGCCCGCGAATTCGATCACTTCAGGAGCTTCGCGGTGAACGAGCCGCGCGGCTACGACGCGCTGGTGGGCGCGCTGCTGTGCGAGCCCGAGGACAAGACCTGCGCCGCCGGCGTGATCTTTTTCAACAATGTGGGCTATATCGGCATGTGCGGTCACGGCACCATTGGAACGGCGGTGACGCTGGCCAGCCTGGGGCGCATCGACCTTGGCACGCACAGAATCGAGACGCCGGTGGGCGTGGTCACGGTCGACCTGTTGGGCCGCAACGAGGCCGTGGTCGAGAACGTCGAGAGTTATCGTTTTCGGCCAGGGGTGGAAGTCGAGGTTGAGGGAATGGGGCTGGTCGCCGGCGACGTCGCCTGGGGCGGGAACTGGTTTTTTCTCACCGAGAACACGCCCTGCCCGCTGGTCGTGAAAAATGTTTCCGAACTCACGCAAAAGGCGGAGGCGGTCAAGCGCGCGCTCAAGACCCACGGCGTCAGTGGCGCGGACGGGGCCCTGATCGATCACATCGAGTTTTTCGGCGCGCCGCTGTCGCCCGAGGCTCACAGCCGCAACTTCGTCCTCTGTCCGGGCGGCGCCTATGATCGCTCGCCATGCGGGACCGGAACCAGCGCCAAGCTCGCCTGCCTGGCCGCCGCGGACAAGCTTCGGCCGGGCGAGACCTGGGTTCAGGAAAGCATCATTGGCAGCCGCTTCGAGGCCAGTTACCGGCCGGGCCGCCAGGGCGGCGTCATTGCGCGCATCGGCGGGCGGGCCTATGTCTGCGGCGAGGCAAGGTTGCACCAGGATCCCGCGGACCCGTTTCGCTTCGGAATTGGATCGACGAACGTCGAGTAGCGCCTTCCGCCGCCGCCGCTAATCCGCTAGTACCTGGAATCGGAAATGCGCGGCACACCCCCCACCCTTGCCTTCCCCCACAAGGGGGGAGGGAATGTTAAATGCAGCCAGCCGGTCGCTCCCTCCCCCTCGACGGGGGAGGCGCGAACGCCATGGCGTTCGCAGGGCGGGGGTAACTCAACCCTTCGAAAATAGTGGGAACGAGATAGGCCGTCATGGCGTTGTTGCGCTCCGCCGTCACCGTCGGCGGCTATACGCTTCTCAGCCGCGTGCTGGGCTTCGTGCGCGACGTGCTCATCGCCGCCTATCTCGGCGCCGGCCCCTTGGCCGACGCCTTCTTCGTCGCTTTCAAGCTGCCGAATTTCTTCCGCTCGCTGTTCGCCGAGGGGGCCTTCAGCGCCGCCTTCGTGCCGCTTTTCGCCCGCATGTTGACCACCGAGGGACGGGCCGCGGCGCTGGCCTTCGCGGAACGCTCGCTCGCCGCGCTGCTGGTGGCGGTGCTGGTCTTCGTCGGCTTGGCGCAAATCTTCATGCCCCAGCTCATGCTTGGGCTGGCGCCGGGCTTCGTCGGCGACCCGGCGCGCTTCGATCTGGCGGTGAGCTTCACCCGCATCACCTTTCCCTATCTGCTTTTCATCAGCCTGGTGTCGCTTCTGGGGGGCGTCCTCAATGGGGTGGGGCGGTTCGCCGCCGCCGCCGCCGCGCCGGTGCTGCTCAACCTGACCCTGATCGGGTCGCTGGTGGGGCTGGCGCCGTTTCTGCCGACGCCCGGCCACGCGCTTTCCGTCGGCGTCAGCTTGGCGGGCATCGTGCAGTTCGTGTGGCTGATCGCCGCCTGCCAGCGGGACGGCATCGCGCTGGCGCTGCCGCCGCCGCAATTCACCGCCGACGTGCGCCGGCTGCTGCGGCTGGTGCTGCCGGCGGCGCTGGGCGCCGGGGTGGTGCAGGTGAACCTGGTGGTGGGCGTGATCCTCGCCTCGCTGTTGCCCACCGGCGCGATTTCCTATCTTTTCTACGCCGACCGGCTCAATCAGCTTCCCATCGGCGTCGTCGGCGTGGCCGTGGGCACGGCGCTCTTGCCCTTGATGTCGCGCCAGCTTGGGGCGGGCGAAACCGCGGCGGCGGCGTTCAGCCAGAACCGCGCCATCGAACTCGTCATCCTGCTCGCCTTGCCGGCGGCGGCGGCGCTGATGACGGTGCCCAGCGAGCTTATCGGCGGCCTGTTCGAACGCGGCGCCTTCGGCCCCGCCGCCACCCAGCAGACCGCATGGGCGCTGATCGCCTACGCCGCCGGCCTGCCCGCCTATGTGCTGGTCAAGGCGCTGGCGCCGGGATTCTATGCCCGCCATGACACGGCGACGCCGGTGCGCATCGGCGTCGTTTGCATCGCCGTCAACATCGCGGTGGGCGTCGCCCTTCTGGGGACGCTGGCGCATGTGGGGCTGGCGCTGGCGACGGCGATCGCGGCCTGGCTGAACGCCGGGCTGATGGCGTTCATCTTGCGCCGCCGGGGCCATTGGCGGGCGGACGAGCGCCTCAAGGACCGGGCCTGGCGCATCGCGCTGGCGACGGTGTTCATGGTGACGGTGCTGCTGGCGCTGTCGCGCCTGGGCGCGAATTATTTCGCCGCCGGCGGCGGCGTCCGCATCCTCGCCCTTGTGGTGCTGGTGGCCGCCGGGGGCGTGGCCTATGCCCTTGCCGCCATGGCGCTGGGGGCGGCGCGCTTCGCCGACCTCCGCCGCATGACAAGCCGCGCGCCCTAAGCGAGCCATTGACCGGCGGGGCGCGGAGCGGCGATAACCCGCCGGCGCCGCTTCGGTCAAAACGTGGTCCAATCTTGGCGCCGCTTGCCCTGCGCTTCACTTTATTTTCATGCGGCAACGGAATCCGCTGGCTGACTCGCACCGGGGGTACTGGTGATTCCCATAGCCTGCGCAACTTTCTCATAGGCTCGCCTTACCGGCACCTGCTGCGTCAGCAATTTATTGTCCTGAATAATGGTGCCCCGCCACACCTCGGCGCTGCGCTTCCAGTCAATGATTTGCGGGTCACCCATTTTGGACGCGTACTGTTTCCAGTTATTCGCCCGCTGGGCATTCGTAAAGAGATCGTGGCCGAGACGCCCGATGATGTTCAATCCCGTGGCCGTCAGGCATATCCAACCCTCTTGGCGCTTCACGGGTATCTGGCTTGTTTCAAGGCTGCCCGGCGGCAACTTGGCGATTTCCTGCCAGACGGGAATAACTGTCGTCAGATAGTTGATGTATCCCGTGAATTTCTCGACGGCCGCGTCGTATTGGTCAACTTGTCCAATGAGTTCGATGGCGCGCTTCTCAAACTCCGCGTCCGCGATGCCGTAGGAGCCGGCGAGAAGCTCCTTTACTAGCTGCCGCAACTGGTTTGCCAGAAACAGGTACGTCGATTTTTTACTAAGAGTAGTGCTCGTTGAATCGATCCGTCCCTTGAACAGCGGGCACAAATTTTCGAGGTCGCCGACCAGCCTGTTCGCCGGGTTCCTGCGGTCATAGACCGCGAGTAGACTCGGGGGGAGTGGTTTCGTCTTGCAGCAATCGGCAAAATCCTGATGAATCTGATTGATATCGGTTTCGCAGGTGATCATGACGGAGACGGCATCGCTACCGAAAGACGCGGCGGCCGATTCGTCCATTTGGTCCATCGCAAGCGAGATTGCGGTTTTCCTGTGCTGGCCATCAGTAACGGCGAGTTTCGCGGAGCCAGGAATCACCAAATAACCGGGTAGGAATTCTGATGGGTAGTCCGGGATGTAGAGATGGACTTTGTGCTGTATATTCAACGAGAGTGGCGGGATAATATACGCTTTCTTGTAATTCTCAGAGAGGTACTTTGCTATTGCCTGCGAATGTTCGGGGATTTCAGGGCGGTTCCATGCCGCTTTGGTGTCGTGCATGGAGCCTCCCTTCATTGCCGACTTGGCGGAGCGTGATTCCAACCGGTTTCGCACCCAGCTCATCGGCAAGGCGCCGGTTACCACGGTCCGTAGCCCCTGGCGGAATGCGACGACTGGGATAGAAAGAGCGCCGGTATTTGCCGCTTCTGATCCTGCCGCTCGCTGTGCATCTTCAAGTGTCGGGAATCTTTTTAATGTTACGAGTTCGCTGGTCGCTTCGATCATTTTGTCTCCTTCTTGCGCTGGCAAGCAGTACAGAAAGCCGCATTGGGAACTGCATCCAGTCGCTGTTGGGGTATGGGCCGGTTGCAGCAGGCGCAACAGACCGCACCAATAAAACCAGGCGTCAACGTGTGATGGGTGCGCTGAATGGTTAGCGCAACCCAAGAGGAGTCATCGTCCTCGGACTCCGGCATAGCATCCCCGACAGCCACAGGCGTGTGCAGTACGAGGTAGCCAATTTCCTCGCCGGCATTGGCGTGGAGGAGCTTGTCCCGCGTCAAACACAGATTGCCAATGGACCGCGGGCGAAGGTGGCCCGGAGATTCAGATTCAGGCTCAAACACAAGAGCGGCTGACGGGATCAACCCGTAAAGAACTATCGATTCGCGTTCAACCCTGAGAGACTTGACTCGAAGCACAACACCACCGGTGTCTGCCGCTTCGCGCATGGCCTGGCGCTCAGCCGCGTGGTGGGAAGGGCAGAATTTGTGGAGCGGCAGCGCATCCGCTAGGACTGAATCGAACATGAAAACTATGGTAAACAAACGTTCTACGTTGTGTCAATAGATTTTTAATAGTGTTTTTGCACGTAGTACGTTGATAATTGCACGTTCTTATGGTGTCGGATGAAAATACTTTGCGTGTCAGCGGCTTAATGCCCTGCAACTTTGCGGCAAGACAGCTGATAAGAGATGGCGAAGTTGTGCTTTGGCCACGCGCGCCGTAAAGCGAACCATTGACCCGCACCGGACGGAGCGGCGATAACCCGCCGGCGCGCAAGCCAGCGCCAAGCAGGGGCGAAACCATGGACAAGGGCCTCATTTTTTCGGGCATTCAGCCCACCGGCAGCCTGCACCTGGGCAATTATCTGGGGGCCATCCGCAACTGGGTGAAGCTGCAAGTCGATTACAAATGCCTCTTTTGCGTCGTCGATTTGCATGCGATCACCGTCTGGCAGGACCCGGCGCAATTGCGCAACCAGACGCGCGAGGTGGCCGCCGGCCTGATCGCCGCCGGGGTCGATCCCGCCACCTGCGTCCTCTTCAATCAGAGCCAGAACCCCGCCCATGCCGAATTGGCCTGGATCTTCAATTGCGTGGCCCGGCTGGGCTGGCTCAACCGCATGACCCAGTTCAAGGAAAAAGCCGGCAAGGACCGCGAAAACGCTTCCGTCGGCCTTTACGCCTATCCCAGTTTGATGGCCGCCGACATCCTCGCCTACAAGGCGACGCACGTGCCGGTGGGCGAGGACCAGAAACAGCACCTCGAGCTCACCCGCGATATCGCGCAGAAATTCAACAAGGATTTCGGCGTCGAATTCTTTCCGCCGGTGGAGCCGCTGATCTTCGGCGCCGCGACGCGGGTGATGAGCTTGCGCGACGGAACGAAGAAAATGTCGAAGTCCGATCCCTCGGACAATTCGCGCATCAACTTGACCGACGGCCCCGACGCCATCGCGCAGAAAATCCGCAAGGCCAAGACCGACGCGGCGCCGCTGCCCGACGACGCGGCGGGGCTGGACGCGCGCCCGGAGGCGGCCAATTTGATGGGCATCTATGCCGCGCTCTCGGACCAGGAGTTGCCGGCGGTCGTCGCCCGTTTCGGCGGCGCTCAGTTCTCCGCCTTCAAGCACGAACTGGCGGAACTCGCCGTCGCCACCCTTGGCCCCATCGGCACCGAAATGCAGCGGCTGATGAAAGACCCGGGCTTTGTCGACGAGACCTTGCGCAAGGGGGCCAGCCGGGCGCGCGAGATGACGGCGCCGATCATGCGCGATGTTTATGACATCGTCGGTTTCCTCAAGCCGTAACGCCGCCTTGCGATAGGGGGCGCCGCACCCCACATAGTAAGAACAGAGCCGCGCTTTCGAGGGGAACCGACACCTTGGCCCAGATTGACCAGCCTGCTTCTCTATGGCGCGCCGGCGCGCTGATTTGGCGCCTGTTCCGCCGCGGAGCCTGGGCGCTGGCGGTGGCCGCGCTCGCCTATTACCCGCTCGGCATGTGGTGGATACACGTCGTGGACGACGACCCGGCGTTCGCGATCGCCGCCAACGCCGCTCCTGAAGGCTCGAGCCGCGCCGTGGCCATGGTCGCGGCGCTGATCGAGCGCGAAACCGACGTTCACCGCTGGGTGGCCAACGATCCCTTCTTCCTGCCCGGCGCGGCGCTCGACAACATGCCGAATTTCCAGCAGGGCGTGGTCGCCGCCCTGGCCCGCTTCGCCATCGAGTTGAGAGACCAGATCGGACGCACCCGCGGCTCCAGCCAGGCCGACCGCGACCTGCAGGAGGCCGCCGGCCTGCTGCAATATTCCGGCACCAAGTGGGTTTTCGATTTCTCCACCTCGCTGGCGCCCACGGCGACGTCGGAGGCCCAGTACCGCAAGGCGCGCAACGCCCTCAACGCCTATAACCGGCGCCTGGCCCAGGGACAGGCGGCGTTCGAGCGCCGGGCCGACAATCTGCTGGCGACGCTGGACCGCATCGCCCTCGACCTCGGCTCCTCCTCGGCGGCCATCGACGGCCAGATCGCCGAGCATTCCGGCAGCCTGTTCGACCCCAAGGCCGACGACATCTTCTACTTCGTCAAGGGGCAGGCCTATGCCTACGCGCTGGTGCTGCGCGAGCTGAAGCTGGACTTCGCCAACGTGGCGCGCGAGCGTGAACTGTCCGGCACCTGGACGCAAATGCTGGCGAGCATGGAAAAGGCGGCGACGCTGCATCCGTGGGTCATCGTTAACGGCAGCCCGGACGGGCAATGGCTGCCCAGCCACCTGGCGGCGCAGGGCTTCTACCTGCTGCGGGCGCGCACGCAGTTGCGCGAAATCACCGCCATCCTGCAGAAATAAGCCGCCGCTTGCCGCGCTCCGGCGCATGGGGCAACATGCGGGCGATGAACGACGCCAAGCCAGCGCGCCGGCGGCACAAGTTTCTCGTGGTCGTGGACGATACTCCCGAAGTGCGGGCGGCGCTGCGTTTCGCCACCCGGCGCGCGCGCAATGTGGGCGGCGGGGTGACGCTGCTGCGCGTCATCGTGCCGGGGGATTCCCAGCTGTGGGCGGGGGTGGGCGAAATCATGCGCGAAGAAGCGCGCGAGGAGGCCGAAAAGCTGCTGCAAACCATGGCCGATCACGTGCAGACCGATTCGGGGATCATGCCGGAACTGGTGATCCGCGAGGGCCGCACGAAGGACGAGCTGCTGGCCCTCATCGCCGAGGATCCGTCGATTCGCATCCTGGTGCTGGCGGCGGCGCCGGGCAAGGACGGCCCCGGTCCGCTGGTCACGGCGCTGGCCGGGCAGATGTCGGGCGAATTGCAGATCCCGATCACCGTGGTGCCCGGCACCCTCAGCGACGAGCAGATCGACGATCTGACTTGAGCGCCGGCGCCGGCGCTTCCGCCGCCCCCCCGGCGGCGGCGAACAATTCGACCGGTTGACGCACGTCGCGCAGCCGGTGCGGCCCCAGCGAACGCAATGACCCCGCGGCGCAGGAAGCGGCGAAGGCCGCCGTCGCCAGCAGCTTCTGGCCCAACACCGCGCACTGCGATTCGAGCCGCGCCACCAGGTTGACGGCGGCGCCGATGACGGTGAAGTCGAGACGGTTGCTGGCGCCGACATTGCCGTACATCACGTCGCCCAGATGCAGCGCGATGTCGATATCGAGCAGGGGCGCGCCTTCAAGGGCGCGTCCCTGGTTCAGCACGTGCAGCCGCTTGAGCGCGTCCACCGCCGCGTCCAGCGCCAGCCCGCACGCCGCCTCCTCGCCCGCGGCGTCGCAGCGGAAAATCGCCAGCATGGCGTCGCCGATGAACTTCAGCACCTCGCCGCCGCGCTCCTGCACGGGCGCGGCCACGCAATCGAAATAGTCGTCGAGCAGCGCGATCATCGCCGCCGGGGGCGCCCGGTCGGCCAAGCGGGTGAAACCGCGCAGGTCGCAATACCAGATGGCGGCGCGCACCATTTCGCCGCCGCCGCGGCGCACCGCGCCGGCGATCACCTTGCGCGCCGCGTCGGCGCCGAGATAGGTGGCGAGGAGGTCGTGCATCATCGCGCGCCGGGCCTCGATCTCGAAGCGCACCGCCAGAAGCGGCATGAGGTCGTCGAGCAGCCGCAGCTCGGCCGGCGCAAAGCCGTCAGGGGCGTCGGTGGCCCAGGAAACGAAGCTCGGGCGGCCGCGGGTGAAGCGCAGCGGAAGCACCAGATAGTCGGTGGCCCCGGCGGCGCGCAATTCGTGCAGGATGGGGAAATCCAGTTCGGTTTCCGGCCGGCCGAGGCGGCGGCGGATGGCGGCGGCGCCCTGGTGGATCAGCGCCACGGGACTGGCGAGGTAGAAGGCGGTCTGGAATATGTCGTGGTCGCGGGAAGCCTCCTCGACGCCGCGGCCGCGATGCCAGGTGAGAGAGCGGGTGAGGATCTGGGGGTGAAGCGTCGGCATGCCAATGACCACGCGCAGGAGGCGCAAGCCCCGATCCATCAGCTGTTGGCACAACTGGTCGAGGAGGTCGCGCGATTCGAGCGCATTGCCGCCGTGTTCGATCAGCCAGGCGGCGATGGGATCGGCGCACAAGGGCGACCGGGTGGCCGCATCGGTGGTATCGGGCTGCGTCACGTCGTTCATGGCGGCTATCCTTGACCCGCCGTTAAGCACAAATAGCGACGGGAAATCGCCGCGATTTCAAGCACTTCCAAAGGACGGACCCATTCACCCAACGCTAACCGCTTGATATTACCATAGGACTGTCGCATCTATTCTCTGTACGGGAACTCCGTCCCCAGGGAAGTCGACCAATGTTCATCCAGACAGAACCCACACCCAACCCCGCCACGCTGAAATTCCTGCCCGGACGCGAAGTCCTTGGCCAAGGGACGGCGGACTTCCGCGCCGCCGATGCCGCCAAAATTTCGCCTTTGGCGCACCGGCTGTTCGCGATCGACGGGGTCAAGGGGGTCTTTCTGGGCTCCGACTTCATCACCGTCACCAAGGCGGAGACGATGGAGTGGCCGCACCTGAAGCCCGCGATTCTCGGCTCGATCATGGAGCACTTCCTTGCCGGCGGCCCGGTGATGGAAGGCGAGGACGCGGGTTCGGAATCAACCCCCGCCGGCGATGACGACCCGGTGGCGGCCCAGATCCGCGAACTCATCGATACGCGCGTGCGTCCGGCGGTTGCCCAGGACGGTGGCGACATCGTTTTCCGCGGCTTTGAAAACGGCATTGTCTTCTTGCACATGCGGGGCGCCTGCGCCGGTTGCCCGAGCTCGACCGCGACGCTCCGTCACGGAATCGAGAACATGCTTCGCCACTACGTGCCGAGCGTGGTCGAAGTCCGCCCGGTCTAGAATCCCGGCGGGGTCGATCCCCAAGCGATAATCCGGCGCCGCAAGCGCCGCCCGACGTGAGCGAACCTTGGCCGGACAAAGCGTCCGGCGACGGTGAAATTGCGGAGGTGTTCATGCCCGTGCTGCAAGCGAGAGTCACGGCCCCCAGGGCCGCAAGCGATTTGCGCGACGGACTGGTGGCGATGGCGCTGGCGCTTGGCGCCAGCTTCGGCGCCGGCGCCGGCGCGATCGCCTTGGCCGACCCCGCCGCCATGTCGCTGTGGTTCGGCGACGGCTCGGCTCTGCGCCCCATGCCGGCATCGCGCGTGGCGGCGGCGTCCAAGCCGGCCGGCGGCGCCCGCGACAAGAGCGTGCACGCCGCGATGGCGCGCGTCGCGGCGCCCGCGGCGCCGTCCGCGCCCGCGCGGCCGGCGGTCGAATTCGTGCTGCGCCGGTTCGCCAGCCTTGGGTTCGATCTCGATTCGATCCGCGCCGGCGCCAGCCGGGTCCCGCGTCTTTTTCTTGCCACCCTGCCCGAAGACCTGGTGGATATCGACGCGCCGGAAAAACGCAAGGCGGTTTTCATCGGCACGCTGCTGCCGCTGGTGTTGCGGGTCAACGAAAACGTGCTCGCCGACCGCGAGCATGTTCTCGGCTTGCGCAACCTGGAGCGGAAGGGCGGCGAGCTTGAAGCCACCGACCGCGAATGGCTGCAACGGGTCGCCGACCGCTACGGCGCGGCAAACGAGGACTACGCCACCCTGCTTCATCACGTCGACGCGATTCCGCCCTCGATGGCGCTGGCGCAAGCGGCCGAGGAATCCGGCTGGGGCACGTCGCGCTTCGCCGCCGTCGGCAATGCGCTGTTCGGGCAGCGGGTGTGGAAGCGCGGCGCCGGCATCGCGCCGGCGGAACGCGACCAGGGCGCCCGCTACGAAGTGCGCAAGTTCGCGCGGCTGGAATCCTCGGTCGCCGCCTACATCCACAACCTGAACAGCCATCCGGCCTATCGCGACTTCCGCGACCAGCGCGCGTCGTTGCGCGTCGCCCGCCAGCCCCGGCAGGGGGCCGTGCTGGTCTCGCACTTGCATCGTTATTCCGAGCGCGGGACCGATTACGTCGACACGCTCCGCGCCATCATCCGCGAAAACGATTTCGGGCGTTACGATTCCGCCCAGTTGCAACCGCCGGCGCAAACGCCGGTCACTATCGCCTGGGCCGGCCGCTGACCGCACCCCGGTGCGTCCCGGCGCGTCAGGGTGCCGGGATATAGAACTGCACGCTGAACCAGCGCCAGCGGCCCTCGGGCTCCGGCGCGGTGCAGTTCAGGCGTCCGCGTCCCGGCGGGAAGGGCGCCTCGATGCGCACTTCGACGCGCCGCGCGCCCAAACGCTCGAGGCGCGCTTGGCCCGGCTGGTGCGAGGCAAAGCATGCCAGGCGGTCGCTGCCCCCCATGTTCGCGGCCAAAGTGAAGCCGATAGCCGGCGGGTTGCGCTTCAGAAGCGGATCCGCGGGCGTGAGGTCGCTGATGGGCAGCGGCAGCGCGCTCACCGCGCGGCGGAAGCGCTCCATGTCGCCGTAGGAATCGCTGAAGGCAAATCGCGGCAGGCTGAAGAAATCGTGATCGGCGTGCATGACGCCGGAATTCTGGCCGAATGCCGCCGCGTAGCCCGCCTGCATCACCAACTCGCGCACCTTGGCGCTCCACTCCCCGTAGGGATAGGCGAAGAACCGCGCCTTCTCGCCCAGCTCCGCTTCCAGGCGGCGGTTGGCATAGGCGATCTCGGCGACGTTCTCCTCGTCGGCCGCCGCCGCCATGTGGCTATGCCGGCGCGTATGGGCGGCGATCTCCACCCCGGCGCTTTTCATCTCGCGCACATTGTCCCAGGTCATGTAATCGGGGCCGCGCGCGTCCAGCGTCTCGGTGGAGACGAAGAGGGCGAACGGAAAACCGGCGCGCTTCAGGCGCGGCCAAGCCTCGGTGAAGCCCGAGCGAAAAGCGTCGTCGATGGTGATGACGACGGTGCGGTCGGGCAACGGACTCCGCTGGCGAAGGCGCGCCATCACCTCGCTCAGGGGCAGAACCGTGTAGCCGCCGTCCGCCAGCTCCCGCAGATGGGCCTCGAACTGCTGCAGCCGGATGCTGGTGCTGGGATAGCGGTCCTCGCCAAAACGGTGGTACATGATGGCGACCGCGTGATCGGCCGCGGGGGCTGGCGCGGAGGACATAGCCGCGGCCGCCGCCGCGGCGAAAACGGCGCGGCGCAAGGGCTGGCAAGCGGCGGACAGAATGGTTCGCATGGGGTCGTTGCGGTCCTGGCGTTGGTCCGGCAATCTTGGACAGATTGTCCGGCGGCTTCAATTGTTTTCGTCGGGCGCGGCAAAAACAAGGCGCACAGAAACGAGGCACACATGAACGAAATTCTTAACGACGCGGGGCTCGACCTGTTATTCCGCAACGCCCGCACGCTCAGGGCGTGGAACGACCGGCCGGTCACCGACGTCGTGCTGCGCGCTCTCTATGATCTCATGCGCTGGGGGCCCACGTCCTTCAATTGCTCTCCGGGGCGCATCGTTTTCGTGCGCACGGCCGCGGCCAAGCAGCGCCTTCTGCCGGCCCTGACAGAAAGCAACCGCAAGCAGACCATGGCGGCGCCGGTCACGGCGATCGTGGCGCACGACTTGCGCTTCTACGAGTTCCTGCCCCGCCTCCACACCTCCAACCCCGACGCCAAGGCGATTTTCGAGGGCAAGCCCGAGATTGCCGCGGTCAACGCCCTCCGCAATGGCAGCCTGCAGGGGGGCTATCTCATTCTTGCGGCGCGGTCGCTGGGCCTCGATTGCGGACCGATGTCGGGCTTCGACAACGCCGCCGTGGACAAGGAATTCTTCCCCGACGGGCGGGTCAAGTCGAACTTCCTCTGCAACCTCGGCTATGGCGACCGCACCAACTTGCGCCCGCGCGCCACGCGGCTCGACTTCGACGAAGCGTGCAAGGTGATATAGCCCGCCGATCGCGGCCTTGGCGGAACGATGTTGGTTCTCGGCCTGGACACGGCGCTTAACGCCTGCTCGGTGGCGCTGATCGAGGGCGACACCGTGCTGGCGGCGCAAAGCGAGCCGGGCCCGCGCGGCCAGGCCGAGCGGCTTCTGCCCATGGCGCAAGCGGTGCTGGCGCGAGCGGGCCGCGGATTTCCGGCCATCGACCGCATCGGCGTCACGGTCGGCCCCGGCAGCTTCAGCGGCATTCGCATCGGCCTGGCGGCGGCGCGCGGCCTGGCGCTGGTCATGGGCCGGCCGCTGGTGGGGATCAGCACGCTGCTGGCCATCGCCGCTGGCGTGCCCGCCCGGTCGCGGGCCGGGCGGGTGTTGGCGGTGGTCATCGAGGCCAGGCGGGGCGATGCCTATGTCCAGGTGTTCGACGCCGACCTGTCGCCGCTGGGCGAGCCGGTGCTGTTGGCGAAAGCGGAAGTGGCGCGCTCCTTCGGGGGACGGGACGTGGTCCTCGCCGGGGACGCGGCGGCGTCGGTGTTGGAATTGGCCCCGAACCGCGAGCGTTTCATTCTCGCCGAGGGGACGAGCCATCCGGACGCCATCGCGGTGGCGCGGCTGGCGGCGCTGGCCCGGGCGCCTGAATCCGGCGCGCCGCCCAGGCCGCTTTACCTGCGTCCGCCGGCGGTGACGTTTCCCGCCCCGTGAGCGCCGCCGAAACGGTGCGGGTGGAAGTCGCCGGCGCCACCCAGGCCAAAATGCTGTCGGCGCTGCACGGCGCCTGTTTCATGCCGGGCTGGAGCACCGAAAGCGTGGCGCGCCTTCTGGCCACGCCCGGCGCCATGGCGTGGCTGGCGTGGACGCCGCTCGATGGCGCATCGCCCGGCGGCTTCGCGCTTGCCCGCGCGGGCGGGGGCGAATGCGAACTGCTCACGATCGGCGTTCTTCCCGCCCGGCGCCGCCGCGGCGCCGGGGCCGCGCTGGTGGACGCCTGGCTTGCCTGGGCGCGGGCGGAAGGCGTTCAACGTTGCTTCCTGGAAGTGGCCGAGGACAACGGGGCGGCGCGGGCGCTTTATGCCCGCCGGGGCTTCGTCGGAATTGGCCGCCGTCCCGGCTATTACGCGCGCGGCGAGGGCGCGGCCTCGGCGCTGGTCCTGTCGCTGGCGCTCGAGGCTTGAAATAAAACCCGCAACGTCGTTGATCTGGCTCCGGCGCGGTATAAAATGACGGCAACAGGGAGGCAGAATGGCCGACAACATGGAAAAAGATCACCTGCTGACGCTGACCTCGAATATCGTCGCGTCGCACGTGGCGAACAATCGCATCGAAACCGTGGCGCTGCCCGATTTGATCCGCGACGTTTACGCGACGCTCAGCGGCATCTCGGTCACCGACACCGGTTCCGGTCCGCGCCCGGAGCCGGCGGTGCCGGTGAAAAAGTCGATCACGCCCGACTATCTGATCTGTCTGGAAGACGGCAAGAAACTGAAAATGCTCAAACGGCACCTGCACAGCAGCTACAATTTGACGCCCGATCAGTACCGCGAACGTTGGGGCCTGCCGGCCGACTATCCGATGGTGGCGCCAAACTACGCCCTGCAGCGGCGGGACTTGGCGAAGAAAAGCGGTCTTGGCACGACGCGCCGGCGCGCGAAGCGCTAACCGGCAGCGCGGCCGCTTGACCCCATGACCGCGGACAGCAAAGCGGGCGCCAGCCGGTTGGAACGCCTGTGCATCGAGAAAAGCCTGCGCATGACCGACCAGCGCCGGGTCATCGCCCGTGTGCTCAGCGACGCGCATGACCACCCCGACGTGGAGGAACTGCACCGGCGTTCGAGCGCCGTCGACCCGCGCATCAGCATCGCGACCGTCTACCGCACCGTGCGGCTGTTCGAGGACGCAGGCGTGCTCAGCCGGCTCGATTTCGGCGGCGGCCGGGCGCGCTACGAGGAGTTGCCCGAGGAGCATCACGACCACCTGATCGACGTCAAGGACGGCAAGGTGATCGAGTTCCGCAGCGACGAGATCGAGGCGCTGCAGGACCAGATCGCGCGGCGGCACGGCTACCGCTTGATCGGGCACAAGCTGGAGCTTTACGGCGTGCCGCTCGCCGCCCCGTCCGACGCGAAAAAGGGCTAGGGCCGACACCCGCGCATGAGCTCGGTCCGGGCCGCCATCTTGGCATTCTCGCTCCTGGCGTGGACGCTGATCCTGCTGCCCGTGCAGTGGCTGGCGCTGCGCTGGCCGACGGCAGGGGGCCGGCGCGTCGCGGAAGCGGTGCCGATGCTTTATCACCACGGCGCCGCGCGCCTCATGGGCCTCAAGATTCGCGTCGTCGGCGACCCGTCATTGGCGCGGCCGACCCTCTTCGTCAGCAATCACGTTTCGTGGCTCGATATCGTTGTCTTCGGGGCGTTGCTGAAGGCCGCCTTCATCGCCAAGCGCGAGGTCGCCACCTGGCCCGGATTCGGCGGCTTGGCGCGGCTGTCGCGGACGGTGTTCATCGACCGCCAGCGCCGGCGCACCGCCGACCATCGCGACGCCATGGCGGCGCGGCTGGACGCTGGCGACAGCCTGATCCTGTTCGCCGAGGGCACGTCGTCGGACGGCATGCGCATCCTGCCGTTCAAGAGCGCTTTCTTCGTGCTGGCGGAACGCTCGCCCATGGGGCTGCCATTGCCGGTTCAGCCGGTGGCGATCGCCTATCATCGGCTCAACGGCCTGCCGGTGGGGCGCCGGTTGATGCCGGTTTTCGCCTGGGTGGGCGGCGAGAACCTGCTGCCTCACCTGTGGAATTACCTCAGCCGCGGCGCGGCCGAGGTGGTGGTGGTGTTCCATCCGCCGGTCACCATCGAGCGCTTTCCCTCGCGCAAGGACA
>CAZIVY010000383.1:0-4651 GCA_964542505.1 uncultured Rhodospirillaceae bacterium | reverse complement strand
GAGTCGCGCTGGAGCAGATCGAGGGTCTCCGGCCGATCGACCAGAAGGGCGGCGGCAATGCGGCCGTCGTCGAGCGAAATCCTGACATCGACGCGGCCCAGTTCGGGCGGATCGAGGATGATGCGCAGGCGGTCGACGCCGGCGGCCGCCGCATGCGCGATGCGCGCCGAAACGTCGGCCAATGGAACGGCCCGCGGGTTTTCGGGCTGGGCGGCGGGGGCGACGGGAGCGGGAGCCTTGAGCTGTACCGGTTCGCCGGCGCTGGTGGCCATGGCCGGCAGCGGCACGGGCGCGTCGGCGGGCGAGCCTGGCACGATGGTTCCGGCGCCCACGAGATCGGCTGAAGCGAAGCCACTGGCCGGCGTGGCGGCGGTAACGGCCGCTGCCGTCGCGGGGGTGGCGGTGGCCGCCGGCGCGGCGGCGGTCTCGTTGGCCTGCATCATGGCGGCGACGTTGACCAGCGGTCGCGGCAGGGCCGGGGCGGATGCATCGGGCGATCGGGTGAATGAAACGCGCGCCGTCTCGCGCGCGGTGGCGGTTTCGGCGGTGCGGCGCGGTAGACCCAAGGCGACTTCGGCGATGCCGGCGCGGGCGCTATCCAACCCCGCATTGGCGGCAGCCGCCGTTAGGGGCGGCTTGGCCACAGTGGTTGTTTCAGCGGCGGGCTGTGGCGGCGCTGGCGCCGACGCATCGAGGAGTTGACTGTTCATAGCCACGGGCGCGGCGCCAGCCGCCGGCGACGCCAGCAAAGCAGCCGAGCGCGCAGCCTTTAGGGCGGCGGCCTCCTGTCCTGGCTGCCGAGCGGCGTCCGTGGCGACAGGTTGGGCGGCAGGCGAGGGGGCGGTCAGGTTGGCGGATATTTCCGACCCGGCTTCACGCGCCGCCGCCGCCGCCGGCGCTCCGCCGGCCACGGCCACGCCGTCGCCGTCGCGGCTTTTGTGGTCGAGGCCGGTGGTCCTCTCCGGACTCCCGTCGGGCGTATCATCGGCGCCCGCCATTTCTTCGGCAGGGGCTTCGGGGATCGACGGTTCGTCGTTGTATTCGGCGGGTTCGCAGGCGGCGGCCGATTCGCCGCCTTCACGCTGCTCGCGGATGCGGTCGGCGCTTTCGCCCTGGCGGGCCTGGTGTGCGCGGCCGGCGCGTTCGCCCTGGGGCCCTTCGGGCGCACGGTCGGGCGCGGGGGAGGCGGCCTCGCGCTTGCGGCCAGCATGATCGAGGGCGCGGGCGAAGCCGTCATCCGCGCCACGGCCGTTTTTCGCCGGCCCCGAGGGGGCGCCATCGGCGGACGGGCGGACAAATGCGATATCGGGTGGAATGAAGGTCATGGAACCAAAAGGGGGCCGGTCTGTCAGGGCTATCAAGCAAACCGCGGGCCACTCGCGCGGCATGGCTTAAGTCATTGATATTGCACACCGCGCTGCTTCGATTCGCGGCCGCGGCGCCAGTGCGTTATTGCCGGGTGCGCAGAAATTGCCGCCCGCTTTCGGATGCCGGCGGCGCCCTCTATAGTGTCGCCCCCATGGATGATTTCGATCTGGGCGGTGCGCCCGCCGCGACGCGCGTCGTCGTGGCCATGTCGGGCGGCGTCGATTCCTCGGTATGCGCGGCGCTGCTCAAACAGGCTGGCTACGACGCGGTCGGCATCACGCTCCAGCTCTACGACCAGGGCGCGGCGCGCGGCCGGCCCGGTTCGTGCTGCGCCGGGGCCGACATCGCCGACGCCAGGCGGGTCGCCGACCGCCTCGACATGCCGCATTACGTTCTCGATTACGAGGAGCGATTCCGCCGGGCGGTGATCGACGATTTCGTCGCCACCTACCGCGCCGGGGCGACGCCCATTCCCTGCGTGCGCTGCAACCAGAAGATCAAGTTCGGCGACCTTCTGGGGGTGGCGCGCGACCTGGGCGCGAGAGCGCTGGTCACCGGCCACTATGCGCGCCGCGTCGTGGGGCCGGGGGGCGCCGAATTGCACCGGGCCGCCGACGAAGCCCGCGATCAAAGCTATTTCCTTTTCGCCACCACGCGGGACGAACTCGACTTCGTGCGCTTTCCGCTCGGCCCGCTGCCCAAGAGCGCGGTGCGCGACCTGGCGGCGCGCTTCGATCTGCCGGTCGCCGCCAAGCCCGACAGCCAGGACATCTGCTTCGTGCCCAGCGGCCACTACGCGCGGACGATCGAGCGCCTGCATCCCGGCGCGAGCGAGGAAGGGGAAATCGTCGATCTTGCCGGCCGCGTGGTGGGACGCCATGCCGGCATCATCCACTTCACCGTCGGCCAGCGCCGCGGCCTCGGCCACATCGGCGGGGGTGAGCCGCTTTACGTCGTGCGCATCGAGGCGGCGTCGCGGCGCGTGGTGGTGGGAGCGAAGGCGGCGCTGTTGAGCGAGAGGCTGCGCATCGAGGGTTGCAACTGGTTGTGCGAGGACGCGGTTGGCCCGGGCGCCGAGGTCACGATCAAGCTTCGCTCGTCGCAGGCGGCGGTGCGCGCCAGGCTTTACCCGTCGGGCGCCGACGCGGCGGAGGTGGAATTGGCGGCGCCGCAAGCGGCCATCGCGCCGGGGCAGGCGGGCGTCATATATGCCGGCGAGCGCTGCCTGGGCGGGGGCTGGATCGCGGGCCCGGCGGCCGCCGCCGAGGCCGCTTGAATGGCCGCAAGGGTGGCTTGAACACGGTTTGTGGCCCCTCTATATCTTCTGCGGCCGTGGGGCGGGGTAGCTCAGTGGTAGAGCAGCGGACTCATAAGCCGTTGGTCGCCGGTTCAAATCCGGCCCTCGCTACCAGCGGATCGATCTAGCCGCCGTCACGCACCCAATTCTCGCGCGGGAGATCGGCGACGCGGGCGAACGCCCGCTTGTCGTCGGTGACGATGGTGTAGCCAAACGCCACTGCCTGGGCGGCGATGAGCAGATCGTTGCCGCCGATGAGTTGACCGCGCTGCTCAAGGCCGGCGCGGAGCAGGCCATAGACGGTATCGGCTGGCGCCTCGAAGGGCAGAACGTCAGGCGCGCCGAGCACGGCTTCGAACTGGGCCGCGAGCCGAGGCGATCGTTTCTTCGCCGCCCCATAACGCAATTCCGCCGCGACGATCATGCTGGTGCAGACATTTTTCTCGCCAACCGCGTGGATGCGCTGCGCCACGCGGCCCTGGGGCTTGCGGACGAGGTCCGAGACGATATTGGTGTCGAGCAGATAACGCATCAAAGCTTGACGGGATCGAGGGCCAATTCCGGGATCGGCGGAAAATCCTCATCGAGCGGCGCCAGGGTCGCCAGCACAGACGGCAGGGATTTCGGCGGCGCGGGTTCGATGATTAGCCGCTCGCCTTCCTTGCGCATAATGGCGTCTTCGCCAGGAAGCTCGAACTCGCGGGGAATCCGCGCCGCCTGGTTGCGGCCGTTCTTGAACAATTTGACATGCCGTTCGCGGGTCATGGCGACCTCCATGAGCATATGTCAAAGCAGATGCCAAATGGCGGCGTTCGGCAAGCCTTGGCAAGCCGGCCCCCGCTATCACTTGGAATCGGCGGCGGGCGGGGCGGGGCGGCGAAGCCGTTCCATGACGTCTTCGGCGCGGACGATGCCGGCGGGATCGATGGGCAATCCCGCCGCCGCGAGTGCGCCGGCGGTCCAGGTGTTGCAGTTATTGGTGGGGGCAGAGAACGTGCCCGTGGCGGGATAAAAGAGCGAGACGTCGTAAAGGCCGGGCGCAACCGAACGGGCGCGGGCGTTGCCGCCACGGGCGAAACTCGCGTCGAGATAGCGCACAAGTCTCGACAAACCATCGGCGCCGAGCGCAACCGGCGCCATGTCGATTTGCCGGTACGCCTGGCGCGGGTCGATTTCCAACCCGGTGAGATGCAGCACCGCCGGCGCGGGGAAAAGGGCGGCTTTGAGCTTGAGGCCGATGCCGGGGTCGGGATTGGGGTAATACTCGGCATGACCCCAGCCGAAACCCAGATAGGCGGCGTGGGGAAAGTCGGCGGCCTCGGGGATGGCGCCTTCGGGCAATGCCGCCCTGGGGACAACGATTTCGGTGTGCCAGCCGTTGCTGACGACGAAGATGGCGACGACACCTGCCGCGGCTGGGGCCGCCGCCGGGGCTGGCGCGAACTGGAACTGCGCCAAGACCGCAAAAAGCGCCACCACGCCGCGCATTCGCCACCAATCCCCCGGCGCAACCCCGCCGCCCCCGCCTTTTGCCCTGCATTTAACCATTTTTCGCCGGCACGTCCGCCTTGTCAGCGGGCGAGAGCCGGCGCATGATAACATCGGCGGAGTCGCGCTGAACCTTTTCATCTTTTCATAGGTTCCCTGGCGCCGTCCTGGGCTGGCCCGCCGAAGGTGGATTTAAGGAGCGGACAATGAGCATCGCGATCATCCTGAAGACCAAGGGTAGTCATGTGGTGTCGGTCGCGCCCAGCGATACGGTTACGGCGGCCACCGGCACTTTGATTCGAGAGGGCATCGGCGCGGTGGTCGTCCGCGATACGGCGGGCCGGGTCGTGGGCCTCTTGGGCGAACGCGACATCGTGCGCGCGGTGGCCCGCCACGGGGAGGCGGCGCTGCAGCTCGAAGTCGACAGCGTGATGATGCGCGACGTGTCGTTCTGCGCGCCGGACGACAGCGTCGAAAGCGCCTTGCAGCGCATGACCG
>CAZIVY010000382.1:0-6027 GCA_964542505.1 uncultured Rhodospirillaceae bacterium | reverse complement strand
GCCCAGGCCGGCCAGGATCGCGGCGGCCCGGGCCGGCGCGGCATGGGCCTCCAGATCGGCAAGCCGCGTGTGCACCTCCGCGATGCGGTGCGAATCGGTGGCGGTTTCCGCTTCCGCCGTGAGCGCCGCCATTTCGGTGTCTGCCGCGAGCACCGTGTCCAGAAGACTGGTCGGTCCGGATGGCGCCTCCTGGGCAACGCGCCCGATGCGAACCCGGCCCGCGAGCGAGACGCTGCCGCCATCGGGCGAAGCCTCTCCCGCGATCAGCCGGAACAGGGTGGTCTTCCCGGCGCCATTGGGTCCGACCAAGCCAACCTTGTGGCCCTTGGACAGGGTCGCCGTCGCGCCGTCGAACAATACGCGGCCGCCGACGCGGAAAATCAAGTCGTTGATGTGAAGCATGGGGGCGAGATTGCTCGGAAGGGCCTTGTTACACCAGCCAAGAATTAGGCCATATTCGAACCGATGGGGATCGGCAATGGACATTCTAATCTAAGCGCCGATCCCGAAAAATGAGCGAGGCGTTCGTACCGGCCCGTCCCGCGATGGCCGGCGTCAATTGCCGGGTAGAACGGTGGTGCGGCCAGGCGCGGCCGGAAGGCCGCCATGGTCCGTGGCCGATCCGCGCGCCGTTGCCAAGGGCGCCGCGCGAGGCTCAAATTAAAGAACAGGAAAATCAAACTGACCCCTTTGTCGGGATTCTTCAGGAATTGGCCGCTGCCATTCTCGATGAGACAGGCGTCGCCGGGGAAGAAGAGGGGGAGACGGAAAAATACGGGCACTCGGCACCCTTGCCCGATCTCCGCGGTAAACCTACCGTCCGGAAAACCTTCGGAAAGCAAAAGAAATTCTGCCGCGACTCGGGGTAGAAGCCGAGTTGGTCGAATAGAATTGGCGGAGGGAGGGAGAGGAACCGGGGTCGAACCGTCTCTTTGCCTGCCAGGAAGCGAGTGTCAGCGCCGATAGCGCCGCTGGACCAGGAAATGAGCGAGCAGGGTCAGGCTGACCGTCGCGGTCATCAGGACGAAGGACAACGCGGCGCCGAACGGCCAGTTGCTGAGGCCCGCGAACTGTCCGTAGACGGTCGGTCCCATCATCTGGAACAGCGGCCCGCCAAGAAGCACCGGGGTCGCGTAGGCGTTCATCGCCAGGATGAAGCAGAGAATAGTGCCGGCGAGCATGCCGGGCATCGCGAGCGGCAGGAGCACGCGCCGGAAAGTAGCGATCGGTCCGGCGCCGAGGCTGAGCGCCGCCTCCTCCAACGCCGGTTCGATGCCCTCGACGACGCTTTGCAGCGTCAGCACCATGAACGGCAGGTTGACCGCGGTGATGCCGACCACCACGGCGAATTCGGTGAACATGATCTGCAGCGGTTCGGCGATGACGCCGAGGCCCATCAGCAGCGAATTCACGAAGCCCTTGTTGCCGAACATCACCATCCACCCGGCCGCGCGCACCGCGTTGCCGACGAACAGCGGCAGCACCACCGCCATGATCAGCAGGTTCTTGTACCGCACGCGCGTGCGCGCCAGAACGTAGGCGAGCGGCATGCCGAACAGCAGACAGAGAACCGTGACGACCGCCGCCACGCGCATGGTGCGCAGCATGATGCCGACATAGAAGGCATCGGTGAAGAACTTGACGTAGTTCTCGAGTGTCACCGCCTCGACCATGAATTTGGCGGGCGTGAACTGGTTCAGGCTGTAGCGGAACAAGATGGCGATCGGGATCAGAAGCCCGAACGCCACCACGAAGCTGGCCGGCGCCAGCAGGGCGGCGGCGGTCCAGCCCCGGTCGCGCGCGTGCGCGCCGGGACCATCCGCCGCCGTCAAGGGCGGGTTCCTAGCCCTTGAAGCTCTTGTCCCACCACTCCTTCAGCGCCGAGTCATTGTTCGCCAAGTAGCCGTAGTCGAGGTCGACGAGACGCTTTTGCTCCTCGGCGGTAAAGCCGATGCGCTTCTGCGTGGCCTCCGGCACCTTGGCGTTGGTGACCGTGGCGTTGTAGCCCATGTCGGCCGCGAATGCCTCCTGCGCCGGGGGTTCCAGCATGGCGTTGAGCCAGGCATAGGCGCCGTCCTTGTTGGGCGCGTTCTTCGGGATGACGAAGCCCGAGATATACATCGGCACGCCTTCCTTCGGCGCCACCGTCTCGACCGTGATGCCAGCGTTTTGCCACTGCACCGCGCGCGCCTTCCACATGATGCAGAGCCCGATTTCCTCGGTCTTCAGCGCGGCCGCCAACGCCTCGTTGGTCGGGTAGATCTTGGCGCCCGCCTTCTTGCACGCCAGCAACCGTGCCTTGCCCGGTTCGTAGTTGGTCATGCTGCCGCCCGAGGCCAAGCCCGCCGCCATCATGGTGAACTGGTACTGGATGTCGATAATGCCGAGCTTGGCGCCGTGCTTGGGGTCGAGCGCGTCGGCGAAGCTGGCCGGAGGCGTCGAAACCAGCTTGGGATTGTAAAGGATGACCTTGCCCGAATAGATGTGCCCGACGCCGAAGGGATACTTCATTTGCGGGAGCAGATTCTTCGAATTTGGAATCTTGGCGTAGTCGATCGGCAGCGCCAAGCCCGCCTCGTTCATCTCGAACATCTGCGCCGCGCTGAGCCCCTGCAAGTCGCTGGTGCCGCGCGGCAGCCGGGCCTCGGCGCGCATCTTGGCGCGGCGTTCGGAATCGCCGCCAATGTCGTGCACGACCTCGATGCCCTTGGGAATGACCAGCGGCGTTTCGACGTTCTTGGTCAAGAGCTTGGAATAGTCGCCGCCCCAGGTGCCGACGACGACGCGGCCACCCGTCTGCGCGCCGGCGCGGCCGACTCCCAGCGCCGCGACACCGGCGGCGGCTCCCGCGCCCTCGATCAGCCGGCGGCGGGTGATCTCGAAAATTTTCTTGCGCATGTTTGGCCTCCCCTTTTCCTGATTCGAGCGTAGCGACTGCAGATGTCCCCGAATTCTACGCGGCAGCATCGGCCAGCACCAGCCCCGCCGCGGCCGGCCAGTGAAGATGCACGCGATCGCCAATGGCGAATCCCGGGCCGCCGATCCGGTTCGTCGCCAGGACCAGCAGCCGGTCCTGGGGCGACAGCCGCACATAATACTCCAGGACGCCGCCGAGATACGACACGAACTCGACCGATCCCATCAGGCAGTTTTCCGCCCCCGCCACCGCCTGCGCCGCGAGTTCCAGCCGCTCGGGCCGCAAGGTCAACAGGCGTCCGCCCGCGGGCGCCTCGGCCGGGCAACGCAGTTCCAGTCCGCTGGCGCTGCGGAAGACGCCCGGCGATTGCACCCGCCCGTTGATGAAATTCGTGCGGCCGACGAAATCGGCGACGAATGCGTTGGCCGGGCGTTCGTACAATTCGCGCTGATCGCCGATCTGCTGCACTTTCCCATTGGCCATGACGACCAGCCGGTCGGCCATGGTCAGCGCCTCTTCCTGGTCGTGGGTGACCATCACCGTGGTCAGGCCCAGCTTGCGCTGCAATTCGCGGATCTCGACCCTGACTTCCTGGCGCAGCTTGGCGTCCAGGTTCGACAGCGGCTCGTCCAGCAGCAGGATGTCCGGCTCGATCACCAAGGCGCGCGCCAACGCCACGCGCTGCTGCTGCCCGCCGGAAAGCTGGCGCGGCAGACGGCCGGCCAAGCCCTCGAGGCGCACGAGCCGCAGCGCCGCCTCGACCCTGGAACGAACCGACGCCTTGTCGATCTTGCGCATCTCCAGCCCGAAGGCGACGTTCTCGGCCACGCTCAGATGCGGGAACAACGCGTAGTTCTGGAACACCAGCCCGGCGTTGCGCCGCCAGGGCGGCAGGCGCGTGACATCGCGGCCGCCAAGACTGATGACGCCGCTGGTCGGCTCGATGAAGCCCGCGATCATGCGCAAGGTGGTGGTCTTGCCGCAACCCGAGGGGCCGAGCAGCACCAGCAGTTCGCCCTCGGCGATTTCGAGCGAGAAGTCCCGGACGGCGTGGAAATCGCCATAGGTCTTGCCGACGCCGGAAAGTTCAAGCCGCGCCATGGTCCCTCACAGCACCCGCGTCAGCTTGACGTAGCGGTCGGTCAGCAACATGCCGGCTCCGATCAGCAGGATCTGCAGGACCGACACGGCGGCAATGGTCGGGTCGATACGCCATTGCAGGTATTGCAGGATGGCGATCGGCAAGGTGGTGCGGCCCGGCGCGACCAGAAACAGGGTCATCTCCAGATTGCCGAAGGAGATGATGAAGCTGAACAGCCCCGCCGCGACGATTCCGGGGCGGATGACCGGAAGCGTGATCTTCAGGAAGGCGAGGAGCGGCGTGGCGCCGAGGTTGAGCGCCGCTTCCTCGAGCGTGCGATCGAAGCCCGCGAGGCTGGCGCTCACCAGCCGAACCGTCCACGGAATCGTGATCAGGACATGCGCCACGATCAGCCCGAAAACCGAGCCCAGGATCGGCAACTCGGTCAGGATTTCGATCTCGATCTGGTAGATGTAGATCGCGGTGCCGGCGACCACGCCCGGAACCACCAGCGGAAGCAGCAGCAACGTGTTGACGGCCTCGCGCCCCGGAAAGCGGCGGCGCGACAACATCAGGCTGGCCGGCACGCCCAGCAGCAATCCGCCCAACATCGCCGCCACGCCCACCTGAAGGCTGGTCAAGAAGCCGGTGACGAAGTTGTTCTGGTCGAAGATGCGGCCGAACCATTTCAGCGTGTAGCCCTCGGGCGGAAACGAGACGATCTCGTTGGTGAAAACGCTGAGCCAAATAACGAACAGGATGGGGGCGACGATGATGAAATAGCCCATGCCGGCGACGCCGTAGAGCGCGGCGCGGCCGAGCCAGCGGCCATCGGCGACGCGCCCGCGCCATGCGCCCCCCGGCCTGGCCGCCGCGCCTGTCATCGGCGCCGCCGCGCGGTCCAAGGCGCCGTCATGGGGAAGCCCTCACGCGGCCAAGCGGTTCTTGTGGAACTTGCCGGCCTTCATGATGACCGACAGATGCTCGCCCTGGCCGGTCAGGAGCTCGAGCTTCTTGATCGGGTCGCCGTCAACCACCAGGATGTCGGCCAGCGCGCCGGGCTTGATAATGCCCAGCCTGCCTTCCATGCGCACGATCTCGGCGCCCACCAGCGTCGCTTGGCGCAGGATTTCGATCGGCGTCAGCACTTCGCGCCGCAGCATGAACTCGCGGCTTTGATCGACCTGAAGCTGGCCCAACAGGTCGCTGCCGTAACCCACCTTCACGCCGGCGCGCTTGCAGATTTCCAGCGACTTCAGGCCGCCGTCGATCACCAAGTCGTTCTTGGCAAGCATATCCGCGGACATGCCGAATTCCTTGGCCCGCTCCCGCATCGCATAGTAGGCGACCAGGTTGGCGACCAGGTAGGCGCCGGACTGCTTCATCAGCTTGGCGGACTTGTCGTCGATCAGATTGCCGTGCTCGATCGTGCGCACGCCCTTGGCGATGGCGCGGGTGATCGATTCGGGCGTATAGGCGTGGGCCTGCACATAGCGGCCGAAGGCCTCGGCTTCCTCGACGGCGGCGCCGATCTCGTCCAGCGAGAACTGGCGGCTGTCGAGCGGGTCGTAGGGGCTGGCGACGCCGCCCGAAACCATGATCTTGATCTGGTCGGCGCCCTGGCGAAGCTGCTCGCGCACGGCGCCGCGCACGGCGTCGGCCCCGTCGGCGACCTCAAGGCAGAATTTCATCGCGTTGCAGCAGCGGCAGGAGTCGCCCGTATCGGTGCGGCGGCGCGCGTCGGAGTGCCCGCCGGTCGGTCCGATGGCGCGTCCGGCAATGAACATCCGGGGTCCGGCCAGCAGGCCCTGCGCGATCGAATCGCGCATGCCCCAATCCGCGCCGCCCGTGTCGCGCACCGTGGTGAAGCCGCGATCGAGCATGGCGCGCGCCAGGTCGGCGCCCCTCGCCGTCATCATCGTCAGCGGCATCGCCTCGAGCTGGCGGAGATTCACTTCCGAGAGGAACACATGCACGTGGCAGTCGATCAGCCCGGGCATCAAGGCGCGCCCGCCGCAATCGACCGTCG
>CAZIVY010000381.1:0-2492 GCA_964542505.1 uncultured Rhodospirillaceae bacterium | reverse complement strand
ATCACCAGCACCGCGTCGCACCCCGGTGCGATCGCCTTGACCGCCGCCTGGCGGTTGGCGGTGGCGTAGCAAATGTCCTCGCGCCGCGGCCCCTGGATCGCCGGAAAGCGCCGCCGCAGGACGGCGACAATTTCCGCCGTGTCGTCCACCGACAACGTGGTCTGGGTGATGAACGCGAGGCGCTCCGGCTCCGCCACCCGCAACGCCTCGGCGTCGGCGATGGTCTCCACCAGCATCACCGCCCCCGGCGGCAATTGACCCATGGTCCCGATAACCTCCGGGTGGCCAGCGTGGCCGATGAGCACGATGGTCCGCTCGTCGGCGAAATGACGTTCGGCCTCGCGGTGCACCTTGCTTACCAGCGGGCAGGTGGCGTCGAGATAGAACAGGCCGCGCGCTTCGGCGTCGGCGGGCACGGCCTTGGCCACCCCGTGGGCCGAGAACACCACCGGGGCCTTGGCCGGGACGGCGGCAAGTTCATCCACGAACACCACCCCGCGCCGCTCCAGGTTTTCCACCACGTAGCGGTTGTGGACGATTTCATGGCGCACATAGATCGGCGGCCCGAACTTCGCCAACGCCAGTTCGACGATGTGTATGGCGCGGTCCACCCCGGCGCAAAAGCCGCGCGGCGCCGCCAAGACCAGATCGAGGGCGGGTTTGTTCATCGGCGCGCTTTTCCCCTGTCAAAGATTAACCGCCAGCGCCTTGTGGGGCGGCGGGGGTTTCCGTAAAGTCCCGGCGCGGGCGCCCTCGGTCCGCTTCGCGGCTCGGAATCCACGGCGCCAAAATAGTCTAGACGCATCAGCGAGGGAAGAACCGATGGCCGAGCCGCGAACCGCCCAGAAAGGCCCCTACATGGTCAACGTCGAGGCCGGCAAGTCCTATTGGTGGTGTGCCTGCGGCCAAAGCAAGAAGCAACCCTTCTGCGACAGCTCGCACAAGGGCGGACCGTTCTCGCCGGTGGAATACAAGGCCAAGTCCGACGCCAAACTGGCGTTATGCGGCTGCAAGCGGACGGGCGCCAAGCCGTTGTGCGACGGAACGCACAGCCGCCTGCCATGAACGCGTCCATCTCTATCGAAAGCGCGCCATGACCGGCGCTGGGCGTCGGTTGCGGCAAGCGGCCGTTGCCGCTTTGGCTTTATGGCCCGCGGCCTGCGGCATGCTCAGCCGGGAAAATCCACCGCCCTGCCCGCGGGCGGCCATTGTCGCCGACGTCGCCCAGTTGACCCAGTTCCGCCAGGGGCCGGGACGCGACCCGACCGACGTCGAATACGCGGCCGAAATTCTTGAATTCGGCGGCAGTTGCGAATACCGCGACAAGAACAGCGTGGTGACAGTGTTGACGACCATCAGCGTGGTGGCCGAACTTGGCCCCGCCGCGTCGACCAGGCGCGTCAGCGTGCCCTATTTCGTCGCCATCATCGACGCCGAGAACAATATTCTGGCCAAGACGACGTTCGATGCGGCGATCGAGTTTCCCGAAGGCCGCCGCCGCGCCGGGGTCAGCGAGCAAACCGAACAGCGCATTCCACTGCCGGCGCCGGGCAAGGGCATCGACTACGAGGTGCTGATCGGCCTTCAGCTCACCGCCGATCAGATCGACTTCAACCGCCGCAAGCGCGGCGCCATCTAGCGAAATACGCCGCCGGACACCGGGCCGCCTTGCGGGCGGCCAAGCATCCGGCCGGCGTGAATCAACCCATCCGTCGAAGCCCTCAACTCACCCGCGTGAACTTCACCGCCGGAGTTTCGGCGGCCATTTCTTGCGTGCTTTCGGCGCTTTCGGCGCTTTTGGCCCCCGGCGTCGCGGCCGCTTCCGCCAGATCCTGCATCATCTTCATCGCCCGCTCGCCGAACGCCCGCGCATCGTCCGCCAGCCGCTCGGCGCTGCCGGTCATCCACTCGCCGCACACGGAAGACATCTCGGCGGGATCCTTGCAGCCGCACAATTTGCGCGCCGCTTCCAGCGCCGCCTCGGTTCCCTGGCGCCGCCGCGCCAGCCAGTCCTGCGTCAAGCTATCGAGATGGTCGAGCGCGCTCGCCTGCGCCCGCCAGAAATTTTCCGCCTGCTGGCGCGCCGCGTTGCGCATTTCCGCGTCGTCATAACTCACGGCGAACATGTCGCTCGACCGTGCCTTGCTTGCCTTGTTTGTGTCGCTCATCGTCGGGCTCCCTATTGGTTAGAGATTTCGGTCAATGCCGGCGATTTGAGCTACCGCCCGGCCCGTCCGCCTCCCCGACTTCTTACTCGCCGTACTCGCGTACGCTCTTCACGTCCCCCCCACCTCCGTCCCACTTACACGGCACGTTAACCTTTTGCCGCTAGGATTTTCAGGATAGCACGCCGAATAGGGACTTCCATAGGATGATTCCCCTCTACTACTACAGTTGGCCGCCGGTTCTCTGGCTTGACTGGTGGTGCCATCACGCGGCGCAGGCCGCGAACCCCTGCAAGCTGTCCGCGAACCCGCCGGCGGATCCCCGTA
>CAZIVY010000380.1:0-8484 GCA_964542505.1 uncultured Rhodospirillaceae bacterium | reverse complement strand
CATCCAGGCGAGGGTGAAATAGGGCGCGGTGCCGGGCGAGGAGGCGGCGACGGTCTTGCCCTTGAGGTCGGCGATCTTGGCGACGTTGCCGCGCACCGCCATGCCGTCGGCGCCGTAGGACTTGTCGAGCTGCACCACCTGGGTGATGGGCACGCCGTTGGCGTTCCAGACGATGAAGGTTTCCACCGTCGTGGCGGCGCACTGGATGTCGCCGGAGGCGATGGCCAGATGCCGGTCCTTTTGCGGGATCTTCTTGATGGTGACGTCGACCCCGTGCTTCTTGAAGATGCCCGCTTCCTTGGCCAAGGTCAGCGGCGCGAAGCCGGTCCAGCCGCTCATGCCGATGGCCACCTTGGTTTCCTGCGCCGCCGCGGCGCCGCCAAGCGCCAAAACGCCCGCCACCAAAAAGCCGATCCCGAATACCGCGCGCATATCTGCCTCCCTTGGAAAGATTCCCTGTCAGCCTAGTTTAGCCCGCCGCCCGCGGTGCTCACAAGATGCCGCTAAACGGCCATGCCGGCCTTGCGCAGGCCCTCGATGAGGTGCGCGCGGTGCGCCGGATCGGCGTAGGGGTTGGTGATTTCCCAGTGGCGTTCGGCATCCAAAGGCTTGATCCGCTCCATCTCCGCCAGCACGGCCTTGGCCTCCTCGGTCCGCCCGAGCTGGCCGAGGCTCGCCAGCAGCGTGCGCAGCACTGGGTAGAGCCGCCGGCCGCCCAGCGCCTGTTCGGCATAATGGGTCGCTTCCTCGTAATTGCCGAGGTGATACTGCGCCAAAGCCATCAGGCTGACGAACAGGTATGCCTGCGGGTCCCTGGGATTGAGACGCAGGCAGCGCAGCAGCGGGTCTAGCGCCTCGGCGAAGCGGCCGATGAAGATTCGGACCCAACCGAGCGCGAAGTGGCCGAGGGCGAAATTCGGACTGAGGTCGATGGCGCGCTGCGCCTCGGCCAAGGCCTGCTGATGCCGCCCGGACACCAGCCTGACGAGGAACAGGGCGTAATGCATGTAGGGATCGCGATCGTCGACCGCCACCGCGCGCTCGGCCGCTGTTTGTGCTGCCGCCAAGTCGCGCCCAATGTCGTCGCTCCAACCGGACCAGCTACGTTGAACGAGCGCGCGCGCCAGGCACATATGGGCGCGGGCGAGTTTCGGATCGAGCTCGATCGACCGGCGCAGCCAGGCCTCGGCCTGCCGGCTGTCGTCGCGCGTAAACTGATTGAAGTACCAGATGCCACGCATGCAGCAATCGAAGGCGTCGAGATTGGCCGGGCTCTTGCGCGCCGCGCGCCGGCCCGCGTCAATCAGCATTTCGGGCTCGATGGCGCCGACGACACTCTCGGTGACTTCGTCCTGGAGGGCGAAGATGTCGGCAAAGTCGCGATCGAATCGCTGGGCCCAGAGATGCGCGCCGGTGTCAGCCTCGATGAGCTGGCCGGTGACGCGCACGCGGCCGCCTGCCTTGCGCACGCTGCCCTCGAGCACGTAGCGGACGCCAAGCTCGCGCGCCACCTGCTTCACGTCGATGGCGCGGCCCTTGTAGACGAAGGTCGAGTTGCGGGCGATGACGAACAGCCAGCGGTAGTGCGACAGCGCGGTGATGATGTCCTCGGTGATGCCGTCGGCGAAATATTCCTGCTCGGCGTCGCCGCTCATGTTGGCGAACGGCAGCACCGCGATCGACGGACGGTCGGGCAAGGCAAGCTCCCCGCCCAGCACCCCCGCCGTGCTTGCCTCGTCGAGCCGCCAGTCCACGCGCCAGACCTGAACCGGCCGCGGAATGTTCTTGAGCGTGCGCTCGCCCAAATGGGCGGTGGGGAAGTCGAGCTTGCCCTCGGTCTGTTCGCGCACCGCGCCGGAGACGCAGATGCCGCCGGGCGTGGCGACCTCTTGCAGGCGCGCGGCGATGTTGACGCCGTCGCCCAAGAGGTCCTCGCCCTCGGCCATCACGTCGCCAAGGTTTATGCCGATGCGGAACTCCATCCGCCGCTCCGGGGCCAGGTCGGCGTTGCGCCGGCTCAGCGCCCGCTGCATCGCCACCGCGCAGCGCACCGATTGCACCGCGCTGGTGAACTCGGCGATCACGCTGTCGCCGGCGGCGCCGAAGATGCGTCCGTCGTGTTCCGTGACCAGGCCGGCTATGGTCTCCCGATAGGCGTTGAGAACGCGCAGCGTTTCTTCCTCGTCCGCCGCCATCAGCCGGCTGTAGCCGGCGACATCGGCGGCAAGGATCGCGGCAAGGCGGCGTTTGACGGCTGGCGCTGGCATGTTCGAGACCCTACTCCCAGGCAACGCCAATGTAGCCGACGGCCCCTTATGGGGATAGCGGCAGGTACCTTTCCCTGCCGCCCGCGGGGCGCCGGGACGTTCTTCCGCAACGGCGTCACACTTGCTAAGCTCGCCCCCGTCACGGTGGGCACCTACCCCAAAGCCAAGGGTGCAACCGGATCGAACAAGGAACAAGAACCCTCGGAGGTATCGATGACTGTTGCCCGCGTTTCCAAGATCACTGCCGGCTCGACCAAGAGCTTCCAAGCCGCGGTCGAGGAGGGGGCGAAACGCGCCACCAAGAGCTTGCGGGGCGTCACCGGCCTGCATGTGGTCGAGCAAAAGGCCAAGATCGAAAAAGGCAAGATCGTCGAATACCGGGTCTCCATGGAAGTGACCTTCGTCCTCGAAGATTGACCTAGCCACCACCGTTAGCGAGGCTCGATCCCGGCGGGCGTCCACCCGCCGGGGCGCTCCTTTTTTGACAAAAGCGTTCCCTTTCCTATAGTTCCAATAGTCAGTCACGGCGGCGGCGCTGACAAAGAAAAAGCGCCGCTACAGGGTGGAAAATGGCTCGACCGGCCGCGCCAAAAACAGCTTCGCCACGGCCGACGGGCCGGCGGCGAACGTCGTCCCATACCAAGGGGCGCCAGCTCGATGGCGGCGCGGTGGCGGAGGTGCGGGCGCTGTTGGGGGACCGCCCGCGCCGGCGGGACCTCTTGATCGAGCATCTGCACCTCATCCAGGACCGCTACGGCCATCTCAGCGCGGCGCATATGGCGGCGCTGGCCAGCGAAATGAGCCTGGCGCAGACCGAGGTCTATGAGGTCGCCTCGTTCTACGCCCATTTCGACATCGTGCGCGAAGGCGAGGCGAAGCCGCCGGCGCTGACCGTGCGCGTCTGCGACAGCGTGACCTGCGAACTCATGGGCGCGCAGGACCTCATGGGCAAATTGCGCGCGGCGCTGGGGGACGGCGTGCGCGTGGTGCGCGCCCCTTGCATCGGCCGCTGCGACACCGCCCCGGCGGCCGAGGTCGGCCACCACGCCATCGACCACGCGACGGTGGAACAGGTGACGAAAGCCGTGCGCGGGGGCCAGATAAAGCCGCACCTTCCCGACGCCGCTGGACTTGACGCCTATCGGAGCGCGGGGGGCTACAAGCTGCTCGAATCCTGCCGGAACGGCCAGCGCACCCTCGACCAAGTGCTGGAAGCGGTGGACGGCGCCGGCCTGCGCGGCCTGGGCGGCGCCGGTTTCCCCAGCGGGCGCAAATGGCGCTTCGTGCGCGCCGAACCCGGCCCCCGCCTGCTCGCCGTCAACGCCGACGAGGGCGAACCCGGCACCTTCAAGGACCGCTGGTACATGGAGCGCGACCCGCACCGGTTCCTCGAGGGCGTGCTGCTGGCGGCGTGGGCGATCGAGGCCAAGGACGCTTACATTTACGTGCGCGACGAATATCCGGCGGCGCGCGAAATCCTGGCGCGGGAGATCAAGGCGCTTGAAGGCGCCGGAATCGCGGCCAGCGTCACCTTGCACCTGCGGCGCGGGGCCGGGGCCTATATCTGCGGCGAAGAGTCGGCGATGCTGGAAAGCATCGAGGGCAAACGCGGCCTGCCAAGGCACAAGCCGCCTTATCCGGCGCAAGTGGGCTTGTTCGGGCGTCCGACGCTGATCCACAACGTCGAAACCTTGTGGTGGTTGCGCGACATCGTCGAGAAGGGCGGCGCCTGGTTCGCCGGCCAGGGGCGGCGCGGCCACAAGGGCGTGCGCGCCTTTTCGGTGTCGGGGCGGGTGGCCAATCCGGGCGTCAAGATCGCCCCCGCCGGGATCACCGCGCGCGAACTGATCGACGAGCATTGCGGCGGCATGGCGCCGGGCCACAAGTTCAAGGGCTATCTGCCGGGCGGCGCCTCGGGCGGCATTCTGCCCGCCGGCATGGCCGACCTGCCGCTCGATTTCGGCACCCTCGAAGCCCATGGCTGCTTCATCGGCTCGGCGGCGCTGGTGGTGCTGTCGGACCGCGACCGCATCCGCGACGTGGCGCTCAACCTCATGCGCTTTTTCGAGGACGAGTCCTGCGGGCAATGCACGCCTTGCCGGGTGGGGACTGAAAAAGCCGTGAAGCTGATGGAAAAGCCGCACTGGGACGTGGCGCTTTTGGCGGAACTGTCGCAAGCCATGCGCGACGCCTCGATTTGCGGCCTTGGCCAGGCGGCGCCCAATCCGCTGGCCACGGCCCTGAAATACTTTCCGGAGGAAATGCGATGAGCGGCCCGGTGACCTTCAACCTGGACGGGGGCGAGGTCAGCGCCGCCCCCGGCGAGACCATCTGGCAGGTGGCCAACCGCCAGGGACTCGAAATTCCGCATCTTTGCTACCAGCCCTATCCCGGCTACCGCGCCGACGGCAATTGCCGCGCCTGCATGGTGGAAATCGCGGGCGAGCGCGTGCTGGCGGCTTCCTGCATCCGCACGCCCACCGCCGGCATGCGCGTCACCACCCAGTCCGAGCGCGCCAAGTCGTCGCGGCGCATGGTGCTGGAGCTGCTGCTCGCCGACCAGGGCGAGCGCGGCCAGGCGCACCACAAGCAATCGGAACTGTGGCAATGGTGCGACGACCACGGGCTGGCGGCGAGCCGCTTCCCGGCCCGCCCGCGGCCAAGCCTGGACGCCAGCCACCCGGCGATGCGGGTCAACCTCGACACCTGCATTCATTGCACGCTGTGCGTGCGCGCCTGCCGCGAGGTGCAGGTCAACGACGTCATCGGCATGGCCGGGCGCGGCGCCCACGCCAGGATCGTCTTCGACATGGGCGACCCCATGGGGCAAAGCACCTGCGTCGGCTGCGGCGAATGCGTGCAGGCCTGCCCCACCGGGGCGCTCATGGAAGCCACGCGGGTGGACGAACAACAAGTCTATGTGGGCGACGGCGAGCAGACGGTTCGCAGCGTCTGCCCCTATTGCGGCGTCGGCTGCCAGATCGACTACAAGATCAAGGACAACCGCATCCGCCACGTGCAAGGGGCGCCGGGGCCGGCCAACATGGCGCGCCTGTGCGTCAAGGGGCGCTTCGGTTTCGACTATGTGCATCACGCCCAGCGGCTGACACAGCCGCTGATCCGCAAGGCCGGCGCGCTTAAGGACGCGGAGGCGCTGGTGGACCCGTCCAATCCCTGGACCCATTTCCGCGCCGCGAGCTGGGAGGAAGCGCTCGAAGCCGCGGCCGGCGGCCTGAAGCGGGTGCGCGACCGCGACGGCGGGCGGTCGCTGGCCGGTTTCGGCTCCGCCAAGGGATCGAACGAAGAAGCCTATTTGTTCCAGAAACTGGTGCGCACGGGCTTCGGCACCAACAATGTCGATCACTGCACGCGGCTTTGCCATGCCTCGTCGGTGGCCGCATTGCTGGAAGGGATCGGCTCGGCGGCGGTGACCGCGACATTCAACGAATGCCGCCATTCCGACGTCATCGTCGTCATCGGCGCCAACCCGACGGAAAACCACCCCGTCGCCGCCACCTTCTTCAAGCAGGCGGCGAAGCGCGGCGCGGCGCTGGTGGTCATGGACCCGCGCGGCCACGCGCTCAGCCGGCACGCGCGCCACATGCTCCAGTTCACGCCGGGAACCGACGTGGCGATGCTGAACGCGTTGCTGCACACCATCGTCAACGAACGCCTGTACGACGAGCAATATGTGGCCGCGCACACCGAGGGCTTCGAGGCCCTGCGCCGTAACGTCCAGGACTATTCGCCCGAGGCGATGGCCGGCGTCTGCGGCGTCGACGCGGTAACGCTTCGCACCGTGGCGCGGCTTTACGCGCGCGCCGAGGCGGCGATGATCTTCTGGGGCATGGGTATCTCCCAGAGCACCCACGGCACCGACAACGCCCGCTGCCTGATCGCGCTGGCGCTGATCACCGGCCAGGTGGGGCGGCCGGGCACGGGGCTGCATCCGCTGCGCGGCCAGAACAACGTCCAGGGCGCCTCGGATGCGGGACTGATCCCCATGGCGTTTCCCGACTACCGCCCGGTGGGCGACGCCGTGGCGCGCAAGGTGTTCGAGGATGCCTGGGGCGCCAAGCTCGACCCGGAGCGCGGCCTCACCGTGGTTGAAATCATCAACGCGATCTTGGCGGATCAGATCAAGGGCATGTACATCATGGGCGAAAATCCGGCGATGTCGGACCCCGACACCGCCCACGCCCGGGCCGCGCTCGCCAAGCTCGAACATCTGGTGGTGCAGGACATCTTCCTCACCGAGACCGCGTCCTTCGCCGACGTGGTCCTGCCCGCCACCGCCTGGCCGGAAAAAGACGGCACGGTGACCAACACCAACCGCCAGGTGCAGCTTGGCCGCAAGGCGCTCGACGCGCCGGGCGAGGCGCGGCAGGACTGGTGGATCATCCAGGACCTGGCGCAACGGCTGGGCCTGGACTGGCGCTACCGGCACCCGAGCGACGTGTTCGCGGAGATGACCACGCTCATGCCCTCGCTCGACAACATCACCTGGGAGCGCCTGGAGCGCGAGAACGCCGTCACCTATCCGTGCGATAGCCCGACGCAACCCGGCCACGACGTGGTCTTCGCCGACGGCTTCCCCACCGCCTCGGGGCGCGGCAAACTGGTTCCGGCGGCGCTGACCCCGCCGGCCGAGGTTCCCGATGCCGAATTCCCGCTGGTGCTCACCACCGGGCGCCAGCTAGAACACTGGCACACCGGGGCCATTACCCGGCGCGCCGGCATACTGGATCAGCTTGAACCGAGTTCGGTGGCGTCGCTCTCGCCCGAATGGCTCCGCCGCCAGGGCATCGCGCCGGGCGAGCAAATTCGGGTGAGCACAAGGCGCGGCAGCGTCTTGACCACCGCCCGCGCCGACGACGGCATCCCGGACGGCGTGATCTTCATGCCCTTCTGCTACGTCGAGGCGCCGGCCAACATGCTCACCAACCCGCAGCTCGACCCCATCGGCAAGATCCCTGAGTTCAAGTTCTGCGCCGCGCGGGTGGAGAAAGCGGCCGCGGCCGAGTGATCCTCGAATGCCAATTCGCATCAAGGATGACCCACCCCCCACCCGCCCGCTACGCTCGCGGCCCATGAACGCCAACGGCGTTCATACCCACAAGGGGGGAGGCAAAAGGTTGTAGAGCCAAGGTATTTCACCTCCCCCTCGACGGGGGAGGTCGGCGCCCTTCGACGCGCGCTGGTGCGCGTCGCTCAGGGCAGGCGCGCCGGGTGGGAATGTCTCAACAAGAAGACGGATTCGCATAAGACCTTAAAAGCGTTGAGTTATTCCTGGTACTGGCGGAGCGCCTTGCCGCCTCTCCGTCGTGTCCGCCCTGCGTTTACCGCATGCTAGGAATTCGCTTTTATATATTGATTCGATATATCGGATCGATACTCCTATAAGCGATGGGAACGCGGCGCTAGGGCGCCCGTTTTCAGGGGAACCCGGCATGGACATTCGAACGCTCTGCCTCGGCATGCTGACCATGGGCGACGCCTCGGGCTACGAGATCAAGAAGATCTTCGAGGGCCCGCTGCGCCATTTCTTCGACGCCAGCTACGGCTCGATCTACCCCGCTTTGGGCCGCCTTACCGAGGAAGGCCTGGTGACGTGCACCGAGCAGGTGCAGGACAAGCGCCCGGACAAGAAGGTCTACCGCATCGCCGCACGCGGGCGCATGGCGTTCATGGACGAACTGGCGCGGCCGCCGGGACGCGACCGCTTCCGGTCCGAATTCGTCGCGACCCTGCTGTTCGCCGACTTGCTGCCGGCAGGCCACCTGTCGCGCCTGATCGACGACCGCATTTCGTCCTATCGCAGCGCCATCGCCGAGTTGGAGCATTGCGCCCCCACCGCCCAAACGGCGGGGGGGAAATTCGTCAACGGCATGGGACTGGCGGTGTACCGGGCGGCGCTGGAATACCTGGAAGAAAACCGCCACCACGTGGAGAGCGAGGCGCTGCTCACGCGGTCCAGCCGCGAAGCGCCGGTGGCGGGCTAGCGTCCATGGAACTGCGCATCAACAAGTCCTATGCGATCGCCGGCGCGGTGGCGCTGACGGCGGCGCTGTGGCTGGCCCATAGCGACATCGTTGGCGGCGGCGATGGCGGCAAGGCGGTCACGCCCCGGGCGGTGAAGGAAACCGCCGGGCGCATGCTGCCCGTGCGCGTCCGCGCCTCGGTGGCCGAGACGATAACGCGCGAGGTGGTGGTGCGC
>CAZIVY010000379.1:0-36827 GCA_964542505.1 uncultured Rhodospirillaceae bacterium | reverse complement strand
AACAGAAAGTTGAGCGCCGGCGCCATGAGAACGGCGGCCTTGATGCGCTTGTCGGCGCGGACCGCGAAGCCACGGCGAATCTGGGGTATTGCGGGGCCGCCCTTGCAGATCAAGGGGTCGCGGGGTTCCGCCGCGCAGTAGGTGGCGAAGCGGCCGAAATCAGGCTTGGCGCCCGCCGCCAGCAATGCCGTATAGGCGCCGGTGGAGGCGCCGGCGACGCCAATGCGGTCGGCGTCGATCAGCGCCGCGAAGGTGGGGTGCGCCAGCAAGCCATCGAGCAGCGCCAGCAGTTGGTGCACCCGGCCCACCAGCACCACCTCGCGCGCCATGCCCAAATGGTCGAAAGCGCTGTCGCCGGCATGGCTTAGGGCGGCGGCGATCATGCCCTGGCGGGCCAAATGGGCGGCCAGGTCGTGATGGGTGAAGCGGGTGCCGCCGCTGCCATGGGAAATCAGCACCAGGGGGAATCGCCCCGGCGCCACCGGGGCGAGTTGGGCGGCGTCCATGACGTAGGGCCCCATTTCGCTGGTCTCGGCCGCCGCCGGGGTGGGATAAAATACGGCGGCGCTCATGGGCGCGCCGCCGAGCGGGTTGGCCACGTTCATGGGCGCAAACCCGGCATTCAAGGCTTGAGCGCCGGCCCCGTGGGCGGCCAGCCAGAAAGCGCCGGCCACGGCCAACGACAACCCCCGCGTAGATGAATTGACGCGCCATCGATCCATTGTCTGTTCCACTGTCCGTTACGCAATTGGCCGCCGGGGCATCCGCCGCGAGTTCTGGCGTCCCCGGCGGGATTTGAACCCACGACCCCAGGATTAGGAATCCTGTGCTCTATCCAGCTGAGCTACGGGGACTCTACGTGATATCAATAACTTACGATAAAATTGCCTAAACGCTGGCGTCACAAGCAACCAATTAGCAACCAAGCCAAGCGGAAACCAAGCCCCGAATCGAACCGGCACCGAGTGCTAAAGTTACACCAGTCTGCCCACGAGCGTCACCCGCCCCTTGTCGGCCGGTGACGTAAGGATATTTGTGTCAGTGAGGGAAAGGGGTACTCCCCATGTGGCCGACCAAGGTCCACAACCAGGAGCACCCCCATGCCACAGCAAGCTGCGATGATCGAGAGTTTGCCGGAGGCGTTCGAAGTCGTGAAGGCGATGCAAGCGGACGGATTGGAGTGGGGCGAGGGCTATCGGCCGCTGGGCCGCCAGGCGCTGGCCGACGTGGCAACCGAAGGGAGCGCAGTTCCGCCGCGGCGCACAATTCTCGGTTTGCTTAGTGAGGGCGCGGGGCCACCCCCCCACCTCGCGATCGGGCGTCGGGGGTGTTGAATTGGTACTGCCCCGAAAATTTCGGTTGTATTTTTTTGTGCGATCGGCTCCGCGGTGGCGCCTCCTTGTTTGGCGACGCGATCCGCGGGGTTGTCGAGATGCCGGTCAGCGCTTCTATTCGCTCCCACGCGTCGAGTTCCTGGAGTCCCCGCCCTTGTTTTGCGCCTCAGGCCAAGGCACGTCGATAGGGGGTCATTGGCAGGGCCGTTCAATGACGATTCCGTTTCTGTGTATACCTCTTGGCTCTCGCCTCGATGCAGTCCACGGCAAATTTCTTTGCGCTCACTCCAAACGGACTAAACCTGCGGCGAGGACAAAAGTCACTGCGTCTCCAACCCCTTTTGTCTGGCGATAGGAAGACGTGACCCCGCCCTCGTCATCAAAGCGGAATCTCGTCACCCCGAATCTAAATGCAGAACACTTGATGGACCTCCGGGCAATACGTCCTTCGCGTCCGCCAAGGTGCTCTCGAAATCATCAAGGGTCGCTTGATACTCGCGCCTGACAGCTAGCATCGCCAGCCGGATCTGCTCCCTGGTAAAGTTCTCCCATCAACCAGCGTTGATGCGCCCCAACTGTCAGGGAACGAAACGCCGGATTGCCTGTTCGAGCAGTTCGAAAGCACGTCCGTCATGCCGATCGGCGATAACCCTGCCGACCAGACCGTCGCGCCAGCGTTGGGGCAGGGCCGCTTCGCCGTGCAGGGCGCCGACCGCCGCGCCGACAATGGCCGCAATCGTGTCGTTGTCCTTCGTATCATTGACCGCACGGACGATCGCTTCTTCTGGATCGTCGGCATGGCGCATCAGGATGTGAAGGACGGTCGGTACCGTTTCCAGGAGATAAGCCCCCGAGTACCACGTTTCGGCGGCCTCCCTAGATGTTGTGCCGACCAGTGGGGGTACATGTTCCTGGACGAACCGCCACAGCGGGCCGCACCATCTTCCGCGAAGCAGCCCGCCCCGCGGCTCGTATTTGGTCTCGTCGCTCTCGATCGGGCGCGCAAGCCGCACGAAAGTCTCCACCCACCGAATTGGCGAAGGCGGCGATATCGCCAGGAGTTCCGCTAGCAAACCGACGAACGCTACGCTCGCTCCGATGGCGGCGCGGTCGTTGTGGGTGACGGCGGTCCCGAGCACGGCGTCGACCCACAGTTCCGCGCTGCGGTCCGCGAGGTGCGGCGCCAGTACCGGAGCGATCCGCATCAGCGCTCCGTTGCCGGCGGAAGGTTGCGAGGCCACCCGCCAATCCCGCCCTTGCTTCCACGTACGAACGAACGAACTCATTGTGCGACCGATGCCAAATATGCGCCCCGAGCAGAAGAGGCCTGCCAACGCGTCCGGCTCGATCCGTCCGTGCTCCAAGAGATGTTCGAGCGTCCAGAAGGCGAGCTGCGTATCGTCCGACGGAAGACCCACTCGGCGGTCACTGGCGTGGCGGTTGGGGAGATAGTCCCGCACCTCGCCGCAGCGGACTCGGCGCTCGTGCGGGAGCATGCCTTCCGAGGTGTTGCCGAGCGCGTCTCCGATCGCGAGCCCCAAGAGCATCCCGCGGATGCGGTCGGCGGCGACGCGGCGTCCGGCGAACGGCGCCGGTTGCTCCATGACCTCGGGCGCCCAAGTCATCCTGACGGTGCCGTCGGCCACCAGGCCGCGAAGTAACGCTTGCCGTGGAGAAAGCCGTGCCGTCACCGTGCGCAACCCTGCTCGAAGAGGCGGACCGCACGGTCGCGGATCGCTTGGTGCCAGGCGAGGTTTTTGCGCCATTCCTTCGGGATGCCGTCCTCGCCCCAGATCGCGCCGGCCAACTGGCCGGTGACGGCCGCGACGGTGTCGGCATCGTCGCCGAGATTGGCAGCCAGGAGCACTGCTTCGCGGAACTCCGCGGCTCCGTGGACGCACCAAAGCGCCGCTTCCAAGGTATGGACCACGTAGCCCGACGAGGCGATCTCGTCGCGGCTGCGATCGGCAAAACCGGCCTGGGCGATGGCGGCGATTTCCGGATGGCCATCGAACTGTCGCGGGGCGAGCAGTGCCGATCGCTCCATTCCGCCGATCGCATCGAACAGGAGCTCGGCAAACAAGGCGCAGGCATCAACCGCAGCCGACGCTGCGTGGGTCGTCACGCTTTGCCGACGGGCACCATCAATGGCCTTGACCCGGTCGCCGTGATGGCGGATGACGGTAGGCGCGAGGCGCATCAGCGAGCCATTGCCCGCGGTTTCCGATTGCCGGCTTCCCGACCGAGGGTTGCCAGTCCGCGCGAACGCCTCAAGAGCGTGCCGCGTCGTGATTCCGATATCGAAGCATTGGTCGTTGACGCTGTTCTCGCCGTGGCGCCACCAGCGCAGGAAGCGCCGCATCAGGTCCGATTCGTCCAGGTCCCCGCAGGCGATCAAGCTATCGGCGAGACAAAGCGCCATACTCGTGTCATCGGTCCATTCGCCTGCATGCAAGTCGAACGGGCCGCCGCCAACCATGTCGGTCAGGACCGGGTAGGTGTCGCGAACCCGGAATTCCAGGGTAGTCCCAACAGCATCGCCAATCGCAAGGCCAAGCAAACTGCCGACCGCCCGGTTCTGCCGCTCTGTGGTTGAGATGTGTCGCCCCTTCCACGTTGCCTCGAACGCCAACTTCGGAGACTCGATACTGCCACCGCGCCCAGAGAAGGTTCACCCCCGGTTCCTCTCCCTCCGCCACCCGCCCGGCGGAACCCGAGCGTCACGCGTCACGTCGGCCAGGACAGCGGGACATCAGTCCGAAGGAAGCCGGCCAGCCGCTTCTTGTCAGCCTGCGGGAGTTCCTTCGACCACCGTCGATATCGATGACCTTCGGTTGAGCCGCACCCATAAGGAGCTATGTCAGTGCCAGCTCGTCATCATAGACGTGCTCGGGCATCGGCAATCCTTCCAGATCCTTCGCCGTCAGCGGCCGGTCGGGTATGAGGCCCAGGGCTTCGACGACCTGGGCAAGCTGGCGGGTATGCTGGGCCGAGTGCCAAGTGGTTCGTTCCAGAAATTGATGTTTGGTCAACTCGCCATAATAAACTTCGGCGCGTGCGTTATAGTCCACGCTTGTTCCAGCCTGTTTGAACCAATCCTTCAGCCGCGACTGAATGTCGGCGCCGAAGGCTTGCAGGTCGGCCCTGGTCCTCAAGCGCGCGGGAACGCCCTGGTCCAGGTCGCCCATGGTCAATGGACGCCCATTTTGTAGGAGCGCCAGGCAGACGTCGTAATTCTGGAAAATGTGACAAGCAAGCTGACGGTAGGTGCGCGGGCGATTGGCCAGCAGAGTGTCGAGCTTGTCTTCCGGGACTTGCCCCAAGAGGCGCTGCGCCGCCGACATTACCAGATCCTGCCGCCGCACCAGCTCGGCGGGCGACAGCGGTACGCGGGGCGCTTGCTTGATGCCCACGAGGCGGGCGACGTCGGACAGGACCTGGCCATCCGCCCACTTATCGCCGACGACCACGATGGGAACGCGCTTGAGTCCGAACCTGGTCAGTTCCTCATAGGCTCGCGGCTCGGCGGCAACATTGCGCGATTCGAATTCGATGCCGTTGCGTTTCAGATATTCCTTGGCATGCAGGCACGATGTGCAGCCTGGCAGCCAATACACCCTTGGCTTCAAACATGTCGAGGTCTGGTGAAGAGTAGCGATCGTCATATTGACTCCGCTCTACCGTCAGTGGGTCGGGGTGCCGCGCACCACCACGCGTTGCAGCAGGCGGCGATGCCTGGTCATGTCGTAGTTCGCCACCGCGCGATGCACCAGGCTGCGATTGTCCCACATGACGAAATCGCGCGGGCGCCATTGAACGGTGAAAACGAATTGGGGCTGTGTCGCGTGCTCGAGGAGGCTATCGAGCAGCGCCCGGCTCTCATGCTCCGCCATGCCAAGGATTTTCTTGGTGTACATGGTGACGAAGAGGCTCTTCTCGCCGGTATCTGGATGAAGGCGCACCAGCGGGTGTTCGGACGGTGGAACGGTCTTGGCGGCGTCCTCCGGCAGGCGGTAGGTGCCGGTGGTCTCAAGCATGAATTCGAAGCTGTTCTGCACCTGCAGCTTGTCGATCTTGCGCTTCATATCCGCGGGCAGCGCTTCATAGGCCTTGGCCATGTTGGCGAATTGCGTGTCGCCGCCACTTGGCGGAATTTCCACTGCGTAAAGCATGGTGATCCAGGAAGGCCGGGGCAAATACGCCTTGTCGCTGTGCCAGCAGTAATTGGAATTGATATAGGGGTTCGTGGACGGCTTACCGTCGGCGTCAAGGTTTGAAATCGTGTGCACGGGGCTTAACGGTTTCCCGTCGACCTGGCGGAAGACGTGCGCTTCCAGCTCGCCGAACATTTCCGCGAAACTCTGGATCTGGCCCGCATCCAAGGTCTGATCGCGATATACCAGCAGATGATGTTTCAGCAGGGCCGCGCGCAGTTCCGCATGCAACGCGGGGGATACGTTCTTCAGGTCCACATTGGTGATCTCGGCGCCGATCAGGTTCGACAGCGCGTTCAACTGTAAGCGCGGAAACGCCGGCTGTTCCCCGGTCTGCGGCTTGGCGCGTATATCCTGCTGGGTGCTCGACATCCATCTCTCCCGTCGCCTAATTATAACTGTAGCTGATCGTCCCCCTGCCCGTCTCTAGCCGGCGGCCCCTAAGCGGTCGATTTCCGCCATGTCGTCCGGCGTCAGCGCCCATTCGGCGGCCTTCACATTCTGCTCGATCTGCTCGGGCTTGGTGGCGCCGGCTATCACGCTGGAAACCGTTGGCCGGCAAGCCAGCCAACTGAATGCCAGTTCCAACATATTGCGGCCATGTTTGGACGCAAATTGCTCGAAGCGTTCGACGCGCCGCCAATTGGCGTCGGTGAGGAAGCGGTCCGCCCAGCGTTGCTGCATGACCAGCCGGCCATCCGCCGGCATGACGGTGTTGCGCTTGTATTTGCCGGTCAGCAGGCCGCTGGCGAGCGGGAAATAGGGCAGCATGCCCGCGCCGTAACGAAGCATGGCGGGAACCAGCTCGCGCTCGATGTCGCGCACCAGAAGGCTGTATTCGTTCTGGCAGGAAATAAAGTGGGTGAGGCGGTCGCGGCGCGCGATCCATTCGGCTTCGACCATCTGCCAGGCGGCGAAATTCGAGCAGCCGACATAACGCACCTTGCCTTGGCGCACGAGATCGTCAAGCCCGCGCAGAGTCTCGTCGATCGGGGTTGCGTCGTCGGGGAAATGAACCTGGTAGAGGTCGATCCAGTCGGTCTTGAGGCGGCGCAAACTGGCCTCGACGGCGGTCATCATGTAGCGGCGCGAGGCCCCCTTCAGCGTCCCCGCCGTGTCCATGGGATTGCCGAATTTCGTCGCCAGCACGATGGCCTTGCGGCGCTCGCCCAACACCTGGCCCAAGGCCTCCTCCGACCCGCCCATGTTCCCATAGGCGTCGGCGGTGTCGAACAGCGTAATCCCCAACTCAATGGCCTTGTCGACCACCTTGCGGGTGCCCTCGACGTCCAGGGCGCGGCCGAAATTATTGCAGCCGACGCCGACCACGGAGACCCGCAATCCGGAATTGCCAAGTTGCCGATATTTCATGTTGCCGACCCGCCTTTTAGCGATGCATGCGTTTGTCGAGGGAAAGCAATATGCTGTTCACCGTGACAGCGAAGCCGCCGATCATCAGGGTGACGGCCATGATGGTGGCGACATCGTTCAGCCCGATGCTGTTCATGATCAGGAATCCCAGGCCACGCTGGGAGGCGAACAATTCGCCCACCAGCACGCCCAGGAAGGTGATCGAAAAGCTGAGGCGCATGGCGGTCACGACTTCGGGCAAGGTGGCGGGGAAGAATACCGTGCCCAGCGTCTGGGCGCGGGTCAATCCCATGGCTTGGGCCGTGCGCAACAGCGCCGGATTGACCGAGCGGATGGCGTGCATGGTTATCAGGGTCATGGGAATGATGCCGTGGATGACGCCATAGGCGACTTTCGCCGCCAGGCCAAGCCCGAAGAACAGCAGCATGATGGGATAGAGCGTCACCTTGGGCGTGGACTGCAGGGCGATGATCATGGGCTCCACCACCTCGCCAGCGCGCCGGCTTGCCCCCAGCCATATCCCCAAGATCGCGCCGCCGACGCAGGAAAGCAGCATGGAAATCCAGAGGGCGCGGAACGTTTCCTGGGTGTGGATCCAGAAGCGCGGTGATTGCAGCAAGGTATGTGCGCGGCGAACGGTCATTTCCGGCGAGGCAACGGCCTCGGATCCCGCCAGCCAGAAAACCCCTTGCCAGATGCCTATGAAAACCGCGGCGGCAATGAGGCCTTCCAGCCACCGTGGCAAGTATTTCATCAGCGATTTGGGTTGGACGGTGATGGTCCAGGCCGCGCCGACGCGGTATTGCAGCGACCGGTCAAGGAAATTGACCGCGGTCAACAGAATCGACACGGAGAGAATCACGAACACCAGATAGCCGTACATGCTTGGGCTATCGAAGTCGTTGTAGGCGTAGGCGATCTGATAGCCCAATCCTTCGCTGGAGAGGATGAATTCCGAGCCGATGACGCCGGCGGTGGCATAGCCCAGCGACAGCTTCGCCCCCGCGAACAAGTAGGGCAGGGTGGCGGGCAATTGGATGAACAGCGTCGTTCGCAGCCGGTCGAGCTGATAGCTCTCGCCGACCTTGCTTAACACGGACGGTATGCGGTCAAGGCCGATCATGGTGTTGGTGACCATAGCCACCACGGCGAAAGCGACGGCCATGAGGATGATGGGGGCGGAATTCATGCCCAGCATGACGACCGCCAGCGGATAGAAGACGAAGATTGGAATCGCGTAATAGCTAGCGATCAACGGCTCCATAGCATGGCGAATGCGCGGCAGGCCGTGCAGGATGACGCCGCCGATGAAACCCAGAATCCAGGACACCATGACGGCGATGGCGATGTTGCGCATGGTGAAGCCGACCTGGCTCCAGAACGCATAGGTGTGCATCATCTCGTAGAGCTTGTGCACCATCTGCGTCGGCGGAATAAGGCTGATGCGCTCGACTTGGCCCAGGCGGCAGATCGCCTCGATGGCCAGAAGCGCGGCCACCACGATGAGCAGGCGCATGGCGGCGGGGGAAAGCATCAGCGCGCGTCGCCCCCCATGGCCTTGATGGATTCACCGCGCAGCTTATCCCACAGCCTGGCGGTAACCTGGCCGAATTCGGGGCAGCTGGCGATGCGGCTGTCGCGTTCCCGCGGCCAGCCGGTTTCAACCACTTCGATGAAGCGTCCGGGCCGAGCGGACATGACGGCGATTCGGTCGGACAAGACCGCCGCCTCGTCAAGGGAGTGGGTAATTAGAAATACCGTGGCCCCGGTTTCGCGCCACAGGCGCAAAAGTTCGTCGCCCATCAACAGGCGCGTCTGCTGGTCGAGCGCGCCGAATGGTTCGTCCAACAGGATCAAGCGCGGCCGCATGACAAAGGTTCGCGCGATGCAGACGCGCTGGCGCATGCCGCCGGATAGTTCGGACGGGTAAGCGGCGGCAAAGGCCTTGAGGCCCATGAATTCCACCGCATAATCGACCCGCTTGCACAGATCCTCGCCCCGCACCCCCTTGCGGCGCAGGCCGAAGGCGATGTTGTCCCATACCTTGAGCCAGGGAAAAGATGCATCGTCCTGAAAGACGATGCCCACGCCGTCCGGCACCTTTCCCAGGACTGCCTTGCCTTCAAAAGCGACCGTGCCCTCGCTGGGAACGGTCAGCCCGGCGATCACGTTCAGCAGCGTTGTCTTGCCGCAACCCGACGGACCCACCACCGCAAGGAATTCGCCCTGATGAAGCCCGAGATCCACGGGGCCCAAGGCATGAACCGCGCCGCCATAAACCTGGGTGATGTTTTTCACGTCCACCACGACCGGGAGCAACGCATCATTATTGGCCCTGGCGGGCGATATGTCGTGACTAACCATGCTTGATCAACAGGTCTACGGCGACAACGCCTTGACCCTTGGGCAGGACAAAGACCGGGTTCAACTCGATCTCCTTCAGCGCCGGATTGGCCAGGAATGCTTCCGACAAGCGCAGGGCAGACGTCACAAGGGCCTCGGTGTCCGCAATGGGCTTGCCGCGATAACCGGCGAGCAAGCGGTGGAGCTTAAGCCGCCCCAGCGCCCGGCGCACGTCATCCCTGCCACAAGGCACGGCCAGTTGCGCCAGGTCCTGGAACAGCTCCACCAGAATCCCGCCGCTGCCGATGGAAAGCACGGCGCCGAAATCGGCGTCGCGGCGCACCGAAAGCACCGCTTCGACGCCGCCAAGGACCATCTCCTGCACGAGAAGCGTCGCGTCAGGCTTCCCCAGGCTCGCGCGAATGCGCTTGGCCTCGGCCTCCACGCCGGCCGTATCGGCCACGGCCAGCGCCAGCAACCCCTTTTCCGTCTTGTGGTCCGAATCCTCGGGCAATGCCTTGATGGCCACCGGCCAGCGCAAGCCGGCGCAGGCCGATTTCGCGTCACGTCCAGTTTGAAGCAGCCGCCAGGGCGGCACGGCAATGCCGTGACTTTCCAGGAACCCGATCTTGTCGGCGAGACTGTTCAATCGCGGGGACGCTGAAGCACGCTTGCCGGGGTTTGCGCTCTCGCGTTTCAGGGCGCCGAACGCGCGGCGCTGATACAGCCAGCTCAGATACTTCACCGCGTCCGCCGGATCGCGGGCACAGGCGACGCCTTGGGACAGGAAGGACCGGCGCAGTTCGGCATCGCCGGTGTCGCCGAGAAAGCTGATGACCGCGGGCAACGAGCGGCTTTTGGCCGCCTCGACGATCGCGCCGGCGTGCTCCTTGGCGTCGTGCGGACCGCGATTGGCCAATTGCACGATCAGGCTATCGGTGTTTGGCTCCGCCGCGACGATTCGCAGTGCCTTCGCGAACAGTTCGGGTTGGGAGAGGACCTGACCCGTGAGGTCCGTGGGGTTTCCGGCGTAGCCGAAGCGAGGCAAGATTTCCTGCAGGCTGCTGCGGGTGCCGGCGCCGAATTCCGCCATGGGTACGTTGTATTCGGCGCACAGATCGGCGGTCAGGGCGCGCGTCCCGCCGGGAATGCTGAAGACCGTCGCGCCCGCATTGGCGTCGCCGGGGCGCGGCGAGGGCAGGGCGGACAGGACCTCGCCGGCCTCGATCAATTCGGACAAGGTGTGGACCTGGATCACGCCCGCCTGGAGCAGCACATCGCGATAGACCGAATAGGGCGTGGCGATTTTTCCGGTGTGGGATGCAACCGCCTCCCGGCCCAAGGCCGTGTTGCCCGATTTCAGCGCCACCAACTGGATGCCGCGCGCGCGGGCGGTTGTGGCGAGGTCAAGCAATCTGGCGCCGTCCTTCAGCCCCTCGATGAACATCAGCACGACTTTCACGTCGTCCTGGTCCAGCATCCAGTTCAAATAGTCGAACATGCCGAGGCAGGTTTCGTTGCCGACGCTGACGAGATAGGAACAACCCACGCCGCGGTCTTGCAGGTGGCGGCTCAGGCTCCCGGCGATGGCACCGCTTTGGCTCAAGATGGCGATGGGCGCGTGATGAAGAACGTCGCGGTTGGCGGCGGACCCAAAGGTGAGGATGGCGCGGCTGCGAACCGACCAGACGCCCTCGCAGTTTGGGCCCACCAGAGCGATGCGGTGCCTAGCGGCGATGGCGGCCAGTTGACCGGCCACCGATCCGCCGCCCTCGAGTTCCTCGAAGCCCGAGCTCAACACGATCACCGCGTCGATCTTGCGTTGACCGCAGGCGTCAACGACCGCCGGCACCGCCGCCGCTGGTATCATGATCATGGCAACGTCGGCGGCTTCAGGCAGGCTGGCGACGTCCGGATAACAGCTTATGCCGTCAATCTCGCTGTGTTTCGGGTTGACCAGCAGGATGCGCCCCTTGAACCCCGTCTTGCGCAGTATCCGCAGCGGCGCCGCGTTCAGGCGGTGCGGTTCGGCGGAAGCACCGATCAGCACCACGCTGGCGGGGCGGAATAGCTTGTCGATTTTCCGGTGATCTACCGCCAAGCCCTGGGTGTCGGCGGCGATTGTGGTCACGCGTCTCTCCCGACGATTCCGCGTTCCGCCAGTTGCGCCAGGGTCTTACTGTCGACGAACTTTCCCAGCACCTCGGCCGTGTGCTCGCCGAGGCGCGGCGGCGGCAATCTGATCTCGCCCTGTTCGCCGCCGAATTGGAACGGACTGCCCAGGAGATGCAACTTTCCCAGCGACGGGTGAGGCACTTCCCTGACCATGTTGGGAGAGTTTCTCTGCAGCTCAGCATAGGCTTGCTTGAGCGTATTGACTGGCGCGCAGGGAATGTCCTTGGCTTCGAGGACCGCCAACCACTCCGCCGTACCGCGTTTGGCCGTCACGGCGGATATGAGGTCCACCAGCGCCACCCGATGGCGCACGCGGTCCTGATTGGTCAGGAAACGCGGATCGGAGCCCAGTTCCGGGCACCCGATGGCATGGCATAGCTCGCGGTAAATCTTGTTCGTCCCGGCGCTGATGACCAGAAAGCCGTCGCTGGTGGGAAAGGCCTGATAGGGCACAAGTTGCGGATGGCCCGAACCCATGGGGCCGAGGTCCGCACCGCCGTCCATGGTGGCGATGGAATAATTGATCAGCAGGCTCATGGTGGCGTCCAGAAGCGATACGCTCACCTCAGCGCCCTTGCCGTTTTTCTCGCGGGCGTACAACGCCGCCAGGATCGCGGTACTTAAATAAATGCCGCCGCCGAAATCCGCAAGCGACGCGCCGGGACGAAGCGGCGTGGTGCTGCCTTGCTCACCCGTTATGCGCATGACGCCGGAGCGTGCCTGTACGGCCACGTCCATCCCCGGCTTGGAGGCCAGTGGCCCTGTATCGCCATAGGCGGAGATGTTGGCGTAGATAAGCCGCGGGTTGACGGGCTGCAATGCCGCGAAGTCGAGCCCCAGGCGCTTCATGACGCCCGGGCGGAAGTTCTGCACCGCGATATCCGCCTCGCGCGCCAAGGCCCGGCACAGATCGCGCCCTTCAGGTTCCTTCATGTCGATGGCGACGCTGCGCTTGTTGCGGTTGATTGCCAGGAAATAGTCGCCGCCCACGAGCGGAATTTCGCTGGCGAAGCGCTCGGCCACGTTCATGTAGCGGGTGGGATCGCCGCGCTTGGGCTTCTCGATCTTGATCACGTCGCAACCGAGGTCGCCCAGCACCATGGTGCTGTAGGGGCCGGCCACCCCGTGGGTGAAGTCCAGGACCTTCAGTCCTTGCAGCGGCGAATTCATGCTGGGCCCGTCTATCGCGGAATGGAAATGTCGCGGGTCGGCAGGCGTACGGTCGCCGTGCCGTCGCAATTTTTTTCGCCGCGCTGGTTGGTGCCCCACCACTCCAGGTCCACCACGGCCTCGCTGTCGGTTTTCCTCGTGCCCGTGACCTTGCCTGTCAGCTTGGTGAGATCGCCCACCAAATTGGGGCGCGTGACCCGGCCCTGCAGCTTGCGGACGAAGCCCATGTCGCCCGCCCAATTGGTCAGCAGGTGTCCGGCCCAGTTGATGCGCTGCCAACCCTGGTCGTAAGCGCCGGGCATGCCGATTTCGCGCGCGATTTCGGCGTCGAAATGTCCCGCCGCCGGATGCATGGGAATATTGGTGCTGGGCGAGCTATAGACATTGTGAGGATGGCGGTCGCGCTCCTGGAACGCCAGCTTCAGCACATTGTAGACGGTGCGGCGGCCGGCGTAGAAACCGACGATATCCACCAGGGTGAGCGGGCCCTTGTAAAGCACCGGCAGCGTGTCGCCGATATTGACGCTCTCCCAGTACCGGGGCTCGCCGCCGCGCCGCTCTTCCTTGCGGTAGGCTTCGGCGATCTCCTCGATTTCGATGTCGGTGTAGCGGTAGGTCGTGGATGGCGCCTTGCCGCTTTCCTCGAAGCGGAAGCCGGCGCCGCTTCGCTTGCGCGGCACGCGGAAGATGTTGCTTTCGTAGCGCGAGACCAGATCGCCGGCGAGATTGTGGAACAACACCTCGCCCACCTGATTGACGAAGCGGGGCGCCGAGCGCCCCTCCTTGATCTGCACGTCGATGAGGCGCGCACGGGCGGTGATGGTGTCGTGGGCTCTGACCGGGTGGAAATGCTCCCAGGTGCCGCCAGCGAAAATCCACTGAATGCCGCGGAGCCCGGGGGCCACGATGCCGCTGTCAATGGTGTAGAGAAACGTCGGCGGCGCGATGTTGACGCCCCAGACCGAGCGCTTGGCGTACTCCGTGTCGTGGAACAAGGGGTTGTCGTCGCCCACGGCATAGAACGCCCAGCGCCGGATGTCGTGAAGCGAGATGGGCTCATAGACGGCGGGCATGTGAACGTCGCGGCGCAGCCAGACGCCGATCATCTCGCGCACTTTTTCCACCGCGGCGTCATCCAGTTTGGGCGCCTGTTCTGACTTGTCGAGCAGGACGGGGTGGGGCGCTGTCTTAGCCATTGGAAAATGTCTCCATGGAATTGGGCCTAACGCATCATGCGTTTGCTGGATTTTGCCGGCGAGGCGCCGGCCTGGGCGGATGCGCCTTCGCTGGTGACGCGCAGGAAATTGATCAGGCGGCCGCGCGCCGCGATGATGTGGTCGCGCAGCGCGTGTTCGGCCCCCTCGATGTCGCCCTTGCGCAACTGCCGGAGCAAGTGGACATGCTCGGCATAGGACGCGGCGCCCTTGTCGTGATACCCGTCGATGCGGCGCTTAAGGATCAGGCGCTCGAAAATCGACGCCAGGATACGGTTGAGGAAGCTGTTGCCGCCGATGCCGGCCAAGGCCAGGTGAAAATCGCGGTCGAGCAGCATGCGCTGGCGCGTCATCTCGCTGCCGATGAGCGTCTTGTAAACGCGATTCATGTCTTCGAGCATCTCGAGATTGGCCTTGGTCAGGCCGCGCTCCAGCGAACGGCGCAGTTCGTAGGCTTCCAGCGCCTCGCGCGTTTCGTACAGTTCATGCGCCACGGCGGCGTCGATCTCGGCCACGTAATAGCCGCGATTGGCGACGCGGACGACGAAGCCTTCCTGGTACAGCCGCTCCAGCGATTCACGAATCGGCGTCCGCGATACGCCCAGGCTTTCGGCGAGAATCTGGTGGCCGAGTTTGTGCCCAGGACGCAATTGATTGTTGAGGATTTGCGTTTTCAGCGCGTCGTAGACGGACTCGTTGAGGATACCGGTGTCGGAGTCCTGGCGTTGCCTGTTCGATATGCCATGTGAAAACATCGTCAGTGCACCTTCTTCACAAGCGCCTTGGCGGCGATCAGCGCGCGCCGGGCGCGCTCCACGGCGCCTACGGTCTTGGTCATTTCCGCCATGGGAATCTCCAGGCTGATGGGAATGTTATCGGGAAGCGCCCGCACATAGGCCGGCAGGGGCAGGCCGCCCTCGCCGGGAATCAACCGCCCGCCGCGCGCCTGTTGTAGGATGACGGCGGGATCGGACGGCCGCTCGGCGGGAGCGTCGCAAAGCTGCATGAAATGCAGAAACCGCCTGGGGATTTTCTTGATGTCGTCGATCGGGGTGCCGCAGCGGTCGATATGCAGGGGATCGAGCAATATGCCGGCATTGGCGCGCTCCGCTAGGTCCATCACCTGGCGGAGTAAGGGAAGGCTGTTGATCTCGGTCCAGGGCATGAATTCCATGTTGGCGACCATGCTGAATTTGGCCGCCATGTCGCATAGGCGGGCGAACGTGTCCGCCAGGCGGCTCATGTCCGTGTCTTGGCCGGTTACCAGGAGATGGCGCGCGCCAAGGCGTGCGGCGGTTTCGATGGCGGGCGCGAAATCCTCGACCCGCGTTTCCGGCTTGAGCCGGAAAACCTCGATGTCCAGCACTGAAATGCCGCGGTCGGACAGGCGTGCCAGGATTTCCCGCACCATGGGCGTGTCGCCAATGACGGGATACCGGCGCTCGTCGGGGGTGGCGGGGATTAGGCGCAGCCCCACATAATCGTAGCCTGCGTCCGCGGCCGCGGAGACAAGCTCCGGGGGGTCCAATTCGATCACGGTCAGGGCGGGCAGCGAAAAGGTGCGGGGCATGGTCCCTACATTCACGGCGTGTCGGGGTGGCTGATTTTGCATGCAAATTTTAGGGTAGATGGACAGGCCGCGCCAGGGCTAAGAAGGCGCGCCGCCTTTCTGCCTTGAACCCATGCCCAGCGCGTCTCGTGCCGCTTTCAACTGCCTGCCTTCGGGGTCGAGAGTGGGAATGAGGGAAATCAGCGATTGGCTCGATCCGCCGTCGACGGGCAAATTGACGCCATTGACGAAGCGCGCGGCATCCGAGCCGAGGAAGGCCACCACGTCGCCAATGTCGCTGGGTGTTCCGAGCCGTCCCAGGGGCACGAATTTCCGCCGCCCTTCGCTGGCTTCGGGGTTCGAATAGACAGCTTCATGGGCCGGAGTCACGATGATGCCGGGGCTGATGGCATTGCAGCGTATGCCCCGCCCGCCCCATTCCACCGCCGTCATGTTGGTCAGGCCGAGCAATCCCGCTTTGGTGGGCGAATAGGCGCCACGCAGCGGATGGCCGATGTAGGCGCTCATGGACGAGATATTGACGATCACGCCCCTGCCTGCTTCCAGCATCCGTCGGCCAATGACTTGCGTACAGAGGAAGGCACCGGTCAGATTGGTGGCGACTTCGTCATCCCAATCGGCTTTCGACAAATCCTCCAGCCGTGCCCGGTGGCGCGTTCCGGCATTGTTGACCAGCAGATAGGGAACGCCCAATTGCTTTTCCGATTTTGCCGCGCAACGCGTAACGTCGTCCATGTTCCCGACATCGCAGTCGAGCCCAATGACCTTGCCACCCCTGGACGCCAGCGCCTTGGCCGATGCCATGGCCCCCTTGCCATCGCGATCCCAAAGCGCGACGCCATAGCCGGCGGCAACCAGGCTCCGGGCGATGCCCAGCCCGATGCCTCGCGCCCCGCCGGTGACGATGGCCATCCGCTTGCGTGCTCCGCCCATCTAAAGCGCGGCCTCCAACAGCGCGATCACTTCACGCTCGTTTTCCACCTTGCGTGGGTTGAACTGAAGGGACGCCTCTTGCATCACATAGGCGGCCATTTTCGGGATGTCCGCGCGCTTCATTCCCAGCGGTTCCAGCCGGTCGGGCAGACCCAGATTCCGCGACAGTTCGCGGATGTGGCGCACGACGGCGGCGGTCAATTCGGACCGTGGCAGGGATTTAGCGTCGATGCCAAGCGCGGTCGCCAGTCTCTCATAGCCGTCAGGAATCGCCGGCGCGTTGAAAGCCAGCACGTGCGGCAACATCACGCAGGTGGCCTCGCCGTGCGGGATGCGCGCCATGCCGCCCAGTTGGTGGCGCAAGCCGCCGCCCAAGCCCACATTGGTGCCGGCGTTGTGGAAGGCGAAGAGCGTCATCCACGACGCGATCTGGCAGCGCAAGCGCGCGTCGAGCCGCAATTCGGGATCGGCCTGCTCCGACAGGGGCAAATAGGTGGAAAAACTGCCAATCGCCGAAAGCACCAGTGCCTCGACCACGGGATGGGACGAGCGCCCATAAAGCTGCTCGATGGCGTCCGACATGACCTTGACACCCGTGGACGCCCATAACCGCTGCGGCGTCGCGGTGGTCAGCACCGGGTCGAGCAAAATGCTCTGCGGGGAAATCGCGTCATAGCGGAAGATCTCCTTCTTCCGCAGGTTCGAGTTGGTTATGCCGATGTCGCGGCTGAACTCGGCGCCTGACAGCGTCGTGGGCAGCGCGATGTGCGGCAATGGCGCCGCCGCCAGGGTGCGCTGCACCTCGCTCTTGACCTTGAAGGGCTCGAACCCCGCATCGGTCGCGATGCTGCCGGCGATTGCCAGGGCCGCTGCCTTCGCCGTGTCGGTCACGGTGCTGCCGCCGAAACTGACCAGGCAGTCGGGCTTCGATGCCTGGACCGCCGCCGCCGCCGCCAGAACAACCTCGCGCGGCGTATGCGGGGTCGTCTCCCAGAACTGCCCCACAATCGGGACACCCAAAGCATCGCGCACCTTATTCAACAGCGCGCCTTCGCTTCGCAATGAGCGGGTGGTCAACAGAAACGGCCGCTTGACGCCCAGCCGCTTCATTTCGGCGGGCAAGGACGCAAGGCACCCCTTTCCATGCTCCACCCGGCGCCATTGATGCCAATTCTCGAATTTTCCGGGACGAAGCGGCATTTCGGCGGCACTCATCATTTTCTCCCTGGCGGCAGGCATCATCTAGCGGGTCTTGGGCAGCTGGAATCCTGCCGCGCGTTCGATGTGCTGTATGATCGTCGACACGTCGTCATTCGCTGCGCCGGCATACATCGCGTGCTTGAACACAAGCCGCGCCGCTTGGCAGACCCACATGGGAATACCCATCTCCTCGCCCAATTCCAGCGCCAAATCCATGTCTTTCATCAGGATGTGCATGGCGCTGCCATATTTGAATGTGCGCGGCAGCACGGAGGTCGGGAACTTGTCCTCGGTGGAGCTGTTGCGGCCGCTGCCGGCGTTGATCGCCTTGGTCATCACCTCGGGGTCCAGTCCGGCCTTGGCGCCCATGAGATAGGCTTCCGATGTCGCCGCCATGGCGACAATGGAGAGGACGTTGTTGGTCAGCTTCAATGCCTGGGCGGCGCCAGGGTTGTCGCCCGCCACGGTGATGGTTCGTCCCCAAAGCGCGAGATAGGGCCAGACGCTCTTCACCGCCGCCGGGTCGCCCGAAACCATGACTGAAAGCGTGCCCGCCGCGGCGCCGCGCACGCCCCCGGAAATGGGACAATCCACCAGCGCCTTGCCCTTTTTCGCCAGGGCGTCCGCCATCTCACGTACCGCCCGCATGCCCACGGTGGAGGTGTTGACCAGGATTTTCAGCGCCCGGCCACGAATGACGCCGTCCTTGCCCGTCACCACCTCGCGAAAGCTTTCGACGCTGGGCAGCGACAGGAATATGACCTCGCAGACATCGGCCATGTTGCGGGGCGATCCAACGGCGCGCGCCCCTTTCTTGACCAGGGGCTTCATGGCGCTGGGGCGTGGGTCGAAGACCGCCAGCGCATGGCCGCCGTCGATCAACCGCATGGCCATTGGCGTTCCGATCTTGCCCGCGCCAATGAAGCCGGCGCGCAAGGATATTTTTCCGGCAGTCTTCATCACCGGAATCCACTGGCGCGGGCATCGGCCGCGCGCTTGTACAAGTCGATGACGTCCCAGGTGCCGGTGATGGGGGCGGGATCGTTGGTGGTCGGAATTTCCAGGATGTAGGGGCGGCGCGCCTTGATCGCGTCCTTCAGCATCTTGCCGATCTGGTCGGCCTTCTCGACCCGGGCGCCGAGGGCGCCGAGGGCCTCTGCCAGTTTGGGGAAGCTCATCACGGAGGTATCGAAGCGCACGCCGTATTGGGTGCCGAACCCGAGCTTCTGAAGCCCCGCGATGGAGCCATAGCCGCTGTTGTTCATCACAACCCAGACGATGGGGATTCTCTCCTCCACCGCCGTCAGCACCACGGAGATGTTGGTGAGGAACGCCCCGTCGCCCACCAGCGCCACCACCGGCGCCCCCGACCCGTCCATCGCGGCGCCAAGGACCGCCGTGGGACCAAAGCCCATGGTAGCGAAGCTGCCTGGCGCCAGAAACGCGCGGGGGTTGGAAATCTTGAGCTGCTGACCGATTCCGTTCTTGTTCCAACCCGTATCACCCACCAGCACCGCGTCCTTGGGCAATGCGGCGCCAATATCCGCCACCGCGCGGGCGGGGTGCACCGGCACGCCGTCGGTGCGCTGCATCTGGATCAGCTTCCTGGCGAAATCGTCCTTGATCTGTTGCAGATGGTCGGGAAGTTTCGGCTGGTTTTTCCGTGGGCTGCCTTCCGCTTCTTCCACCAGCGCCCCCAGCGCCTTCGCTCCATCGGCGACGCACCCCAAGGAAGGCCTGTAGGACCTACCGATCTCGTCCGTGTCGCCAATGACGTGAATCAATTTCGCCGGGGGAAACGAAAACACCACGCCCGGCGCCCAGGAACAGGTATCCAGTTCCGGAAATTTGGCGCCGATGGCCAGCACCACGTCGGCTTCCTTGCACGCCGCGTTGGCGGCGGGCGATCCCCAAAAACCGGTGACGCCAAGATTGAGCGGATGGTCGTCGGGCAGGATGCCTTTGCCCAAAAGCTCATAGGCAACGGGAATATTCAGTCTTTCAGCCAGCGCAAGCGCTGCGCCCGGCCCGCCGTCCATGGCTGCGCCGGGGCCGAGATAGAGCACCGGTTTCTTCGCAGCCCGAACCAGTTCCATGATTTTCCGCGCGTCGTTGCGCGACAGACCCGGCGATTGCGGCAAGGGAGGCGGCGTCCAATCCGCGTCGATCTGAACCGGAAGCGAGAATACATCCATCGCCACGTCCACCAGCACCGGCGCCTTGCGGCCCGTCTCCGCGATGCGGAATGCCGCCTCGATGCTGGACACCAGCGCCTCGGGCTTCTGCACTTTCCAGATGCGCTTGGTGAAGGGCGCCAAGGCATCCGCCTGGTTGGCGTCGGCGTGCAGATTGGTTTCCTGGTGGGCGTTGCGGCCGAAATAATAGCTTTGAATATTGCCGCTGATCACCACCATGGGCACCGCGTCCAGCATGGCGTTGGCGATGCCGGTGATGGCATTGGTCAGCCCGGGGCCCAGATGCACCAGCACCACCCCGGCACGCCCCGTGCGCCGCGCGAAACCGTCGGCGGCGTGCGCCGCGACCCCTTCATGGTGCACGCTGATGAAACGCACATCGGACCGGCTCATGGCGTCGAGCACGCCGATGACCGTGTGCCCGCACAAGCCGAATACCTGTTTCACCCCCTGCGCCTTGAGCATTCGCACGATGGCTTCGGCGCCGGTCACCGTGATCGTTCTTGTCACGCGCTTCCTCCCTGGATCATGCGCTAGCGCAATGGCTTATCCTTGAAGGCACGGTCGACCAGTGCCAGTCCTTCGTGAACGACGGATAGCCCCGCATAAAACGTCAGTTGCGTTATCGCTTCGGTGAGTTGCCGCTTGGTGATGCCGATTCGCCGCGCGCCGCGGATATGGCCATAGGCGTAGTTGTAGCGCTCCAGCGCCAGCAGCGTGCAGATCACGCACAGGCTGCGGGTGCGGAGTTCAAGTCCGGGGCGCGACCAGATGCGGCCCCAATTGGCGTCGTCGGAAATGTCGGCCAGTTCTGGAATGAGGGAACTGGCCGCGTTGCGCCCGGACTTTGATTCGACCCCCAGCAGCAACTCCCGTGTCTTGCGGCCGATGTCCGCATAAGAGCGTCGTTTTGCAGCCATGAAGTCCCCTCGCTTTGACGCGTCCCCAATCGCCCCGGTCCGGTATTACGCGCGCCCGGCCGATTGACCCAGTTCCCATCCTAAGGCTTCCAGCTTGCGGATGTCGCCCTGCATCCGCGGAGCTGGATCGTCATTGTCCATCAACTCGTAGATGGTGACGCCTTGATAGCCCACCCGATCAAGGGCCTGCTTGAAGCCCGCGAAATCGACTTCACCCCGCCCAATGGACGTGTGCGCCCACTTTTTCTTCCACGCATCGCTGACATGGCAGATTTCGATCTTGCCGGACGCATCGGCGACGCCCTGTGCCGGATCCTCGACCATCAACATGTTGGCCGCGTCCAAAACTACGCGCAGCAACCTGTCGCCAATGTTCTCGATCGCATCGGACAGCTTCTTTGCGGTCTCCAGGAAACCGAAGGGCACCGTCTCCAGCGCGAGCACGATGTTATTACGTTCCGCCTCAAGCTGGAGCGGGGACAGCGCGGCTCGGAATCGCCGGATGGCGATGGCTGGCGGCATGGGCCGCAAGGGATGTTGACGGCCCGGCACGATAACGGTGACCGGCGCCCCTATTTCCGCCGCGACTTGGATCGCGCGCCGGTACTGCCGCACCGCCAGGGCCGACACGCCCTCATTTTGGCTGATCAGGTTGAGTTCCGCCGCGTTGACGGAACTGCATTTCAAACCGAACTGACCAAGCCGCTGGCGAATCTCGCGGCACCGGGCAGAATCGATGCTTTCCAGATCGACATGTGGCGGCGCCAAGCCCAGTTCGACGACCTTCAATCCCGTCGATGCCAGGTGGTCGAGCGTGTCCTCCAGCCCATGGGCGTTCAGATACCCGAAATTCGTTCCCCCCAACTGCATCAGACGGATTGCCTTCTGGTTCCCCGCGATCGATCCCGGCTTGTTGATCCAGCCAAGGGGCGGTATGCTTCATGCTCATTTTGCATGCACTGTTACATGCACTTTACGTGACCGAAGCAGTTATAGGCAACCGTATTGGAGGGTTGCCGGCTGTCTTGAAAACCGCGCTTGAACGGAACCTCAAAACGAACGGGAGAAACAAATGACGACCAGGATTTGTCTTCGCGACGCGACATTGGCATTGGGCTTGCTGTGCGGCGTCCTGTCATCAGGGCCGGCGCGCGCCGAGGAAATCGTCGCCGCGCATTTCGGCAAGGATTTCGGCAGCGCGCCGCTCGCGGTCGCCATGGAACTGGGCCTGTTCAAGAAGCATGGCGCCAATATCACTGGCATCCTGACTTCCGACGGCGGTGGCACCACGCTGCGCAACATGCTGGCCGGCAATCTACCTTATGGCGAAATCGGTCCCAATGCCGCGCTCGCGGCCTTCCGTGAAGGCGTGGACATCCGCATCGTCGCCGCGAACAGCATCCAATTGGCGGACCTGCTGTGGGTGACCCGCAAGGACAGCAACATCCACACCGTCAAGGACCTGATCGGCAAGAAGATCGGCGTCACCTCGCCGAAGTCCGTCTCCAAGGCCTTGCTGGAAATCTCGCTGGAATCGGCGTCCGTTCCCTTGAACCAGGTTGAGATTGTCCCCCTCGGCGCCATCGCCGCCGGCCTCACCGCCCTTGAAACTGGCGGCGTCCACGTCGCCTTCATCAATGAGCCCCTGTGGAGCGCCCGCGAGGACCGCTATCGCATCGTTCTGCGGCCGTCCGATTACATCAAGCACTACACGCAGAACGTCGGCGTGGCGACCGGTCACGCCGCCAAGAACCAGGCCCCGCTGCTCAGGTCGATTCTCGCCGCCCGCCGCGAGGCGGTCGACTTCATCTACAAGAACCCGAAGGAAGCGGCGGTGCTGGTGGTCAAGCAATATGGCGATACCCTGCCTCTCGACGTGGCGACGAAGGCGATCGCGCGCGCGGTGGGGCTGAACTTCTGGGGCCGCGGCAATATCGACATGCTGGGCATACAGGAAGTCGTCAACGTCATGGTGCGGCAGGGAGAATGGAAGGGTCCGGTGGACTGGAACAAGCTGCTCGACCAGTCCTTTGTTCCCGCCGACCTGCCGAAGGCCGTCCTGCCCAGCAGCTAAGGACGGGTCCTCCCGGGCGACCTGCCCCACTCGAACCGTGTCAACAGCGCGGTTGCCGAAGCGCCGAAGATGACCAGTACAACGACCGCCGCGAATACGCCGGCGGCGTTGTACTGGCCGGCATAGTATTCGATCAGGAATCCCAATCCAGAATTGGCAGCGATCAATTCTCCCAGGATCGCCGCCGTCGAGGCATAGCGCACCGCGATCCGCATACCGGTCAGAATCCATGAAAGCGCGCCGGGAATGATGATCTTTGTGCTGATTTCCCAACGGCTCGCACCCATGATCTCCAGTGCGCGAACCATTTCCCGGTCGATGTCGTTGATGCCGTCGATGGTACTGTAGAGCACCAGGAAAAATACCGTGATCGCCACCAGGGCGATTTTCGATTCGAGCCCGATGCCCAGCAGGATGACGAAAAGCGGCGCCAGCGCGATCTTGGGAACGGAGTAGAGCGAGGAAAGATAGGGCGCGGCGATGCGATAGACGCGCGGCAGGAAGCCCAGCGCCAGGCCGATGCCGATGCCGCCCGCGCAGCCCAGGGCATAGCCGGCGCCGATAGAAATCAAGGTCGCGCGCAAATGCAACCAAAGCGATCCGTTCTCGATCCACCGATAGAGCGTGGCGACGATTGCCGACGGGCTACTGATCCAGAACTTGTTGACGATCGTACCGGACGCCGCCTCCCAGACCAGAAGGAAGGTTCCGATGATGAGCAACCGCGCCACGAACAGCCCCGGCCGCGACAGGATCATCCGCAACAGCAGAGGCCGCGGGTTGTCCTCATCCTGCGGGAACCAGCCGCGCGCTTTGCTTTCCGCCTGCGTCATGGTCAAATATCCGTGCCCCGGCGAACTTCGTCCTTCAACTCATTCCACAATTCTTCGTGCAGACGCGCGAAGGCCTGCGAGAACCGAATGTTGAACACGTCGCGCGGCCGCTCGAGCGGCACGTCGCGGACGGCGCGTATGCAGCCCGGCCGCCCGGTGAACACCACGACGCGGTCCGCCATGGCAATCGCTTCGCCCAGATCGTGGGTGACGAAAATGACGGTGATGCGCCGCTGAGTGGTCAGCGCCTGCAACTGACCCTGCATCAAGAGCTTGAGTTGCGCGTCCAGCGCCCCGAAGGGCTCGTCCATCAGCAACGTCTCGGGCTCGTAGATCAAGGTTCGCGCCAGCGCTACGCGCTTGCGCATGCCGCCCGACAGTTCGGCGGGATAATGCCGCTCGAATCCGCGCAATCCCACTTGTTCAATCAGTTGCGCGATCCTTTCGGCCCGTTCCTTGGCCGGTACGTCGCGGCAGCGAAGCTCGAGCGCGATCCCGATGTTTTCCACGACATTGCGCCACGGCAGAAGCGTATCGCGCTGAGTCATGTAGCCCACCAAGCGATTGAGTCCGTTCACCCCGTTGCCGTTGTAGGAAACGGCGCCGCGCGAGGGGCGAAGCAAGCCCGCCACCAGATTGAGAACCGTGGACTTACCGCATCCGCTGGGTCCCACCAGCGCCACGAATTCCTGGCTCTTGATGCTCAACGAGGCGGGGCCGAGCGCGTGCACTTCCTCGCCGCGGGTGGAAAAGCGCTTCTCCACCTCACGCAGCTCGATCTTGGGCGCCGCCACCGCCGCGGTGTGTGACTTGGCTTCGGCGTCACTCGGCCGCATGGCGCCACCGCAGCAAGAAGGATTCGGTTCGCACGGCGACCTCGGCCACCAGCATGCCGATCAGCATCAGGATGAACAGCACGGTATATACGCCCGTCATGTCGAATTGCGCCGCCGACCGGGCCAAGAGCCACCCTAATCCTTCCCGCGCCGCCAGCATTTCTCCGGTCGTGGCCGCGACAAGGGCATAGGGCAGGGCGATTTTGATGCCGGCGCTGATCCAGGCCAGGCAGGCGGGGAACACGACCTTTTGAAACTGCTCGAGTTGCGTGGCGCCCATGATCTGCACCGATTGCAGCGTCTCTTGGTCCACTTGCATGGCGCCGGAAAACGCGTTGAAGAACACGATGAAGAACACCGCGATCGCGATCAAAACCACCTTCGACAAGATGCCGAAGCCGAACCAGAAGATGAAAAGCGGCACCAGCGTCACGAGTGGGATGTTGTAGAGAATGACGACGATGGGGCGCAGCACGGTCCCCGTGACCCTCGAATAGCCGAGGGCCAGCCCGGCCGCCGTGCCCAAGCCGGCGCCGACGGCAAAGCCGAGCACGATCTCCGTCACCGTGATGAGGACGTGCCAGTAGAGGTCGGAACTCGCCAGCTTGAAGAGGCGCACGAAGATAAGGCTGGGCTTGCTGGTCCATGTGGAGCCGAGCGACCAGCCCGCCAGTTCCCACAACGCAAGGAGCGCCAGTCCAAGCGCCAATTGACCCAGGACGATGACCCAGGCATTGGTCGAACGGGATTTTTCCTCGCTGGAATCGGTCATCGTTCTTGCTTGGCGCACGGGCGAGTTGGGAGGTGCGGCCAGGCAAGATACCGGTTATGTCGGCACTATGACAGCGGGCGCGCTGGGCGCCGGGGGGCGGCGGCCCAGCGCGATTTGTCCGCCCGTCACCGCCGATTAAGTCGGCGCACTGGCTGTTTTTCTACTTTCCGAGAATTTCCTTTGCCGCCTTGTTCGCCGCGTCGGCGTGGACTACCTGGGCGTAGGTCTGGTTGAGCGGCGGATTGGCAGTCAGGTTCAACCATTTCTGCGTCGCGTTGAACTGGTCCGCGGTGACCGCCGTGCTGTCGGGAATCCCCTTGCGGTAGCTCGGCCACAACGCCGTCAGCAGCTTTTCGTCCAAGTCCGGTAGGCGCTTGGCGACGATCTTCCTTGCCGCCTCAGGATCATCGATGGCCAATTTGATGCCGCGGGCGAAGGCACGCGTCACCTTGGCCACCAGTTCCGGCTTTTTCTCGAGCGTCTCGCGGCCGGCAACGACCACCAGATAGGGCACGCCGTTGACCTCTGGAATCTGATCGTTGAAGGGATCGACGGCGACCTTGCCCAGCCCGCGTTGCTCGGCGATGCTTGGATAAGGTGCTGGATAGGCAAACGCATCCGTGGCACCCTTTTCGAGCGCTGCGATCATGTTCGCGGGCGCGCCCAAGGGCAAAAGCTGGGCCTCCCGGTCCGGGTCCATGCCACGCGCCTTGAAGAGGCTGCGCACCGCGGTATCGACGGTGCTACCGGGGCCCGTAATTCCGATGCGCAGTCCCTTGAGCCGGCTCACTTTCTCGTTTATCGGCATGCCGGCGGTGATGCCGCTCTTCTTCAAGGCGTCGTTCGACAAGACGATGTAGAGGTCCAAAATGTCGAACAGCCGCGACACGGCGATGAGGTTTCCGCCCGCCGCCGATGCCTTGATGGCGTGGATCATACCGATCGGGCCGAAGTCGGCGCTGCCGCTGATGATCGCCGCCGATTGGCGGGTTCCGGAATCGAACACCACCATTTCCGGATTGAGGCCTTCCTGCGCGAAGCCGCCGCCGTCCACCGCCAGGTACATCAAGCTGTACTGAAGGCTATCGGCCGCTACCGCCAGCGTGACCTTTTGCCTTTGCGCTTGCGCGTTCGCGGGCGTGCTGGCTGCCGTCAACAAAACGGCAAGGACGCCAAACAGAAACCCCAAGATCTTCGCTGGTGACGCAAGTTTTCTCATTTTTCTTATCTCCCCGAGTGATCACTGCCCACGCGGCGCTTGTCGCGCATTGGACGACTCGCTAGCCTCACCCATATTGCATGCACCATTACATGCAGTCCAGGGGGAAAGAGCCAATTCCAAACCACGGGTGGGGTCGATGCCCGAAATAGCTATTGTTACAGGGGCTGGGCGCGGCATCGGCAAGGCCATCGCCGAAAATCTGGCGCGGGCCGGATATCGCGTCGTCATTTGCGCGCGCAGCGAGAAAGAGCTCGAAAATGTCGCCGCCGGCATCCACGACAAGGGCGGGCAGGCGATGGCGACGCGCGTTGACGTGGGATCGGAAACCGAACTCGTCAAGTTCGTGGAAGCGACCGAAAGGCTTGGCGCCATCGAAATCCTGGTCAACAACGCGGGGATCGCGCCGAAGCCCCGGCAAGGCAAGCGCACGCCATTAGTGGAGATGACGGTGGATGAGTGGGACGAGGTGATGCGGGTCAACCTGACGTCGGCCTTCATCCTCACACGCGAAGTGGGCCGGCGAATGTGCGCGGCGCGCCGCGGGTCGATCGTGAATATTGCGTCGATTGCTGTTCGCAACGGGGGCCTGACCGGCGGGGCGCATTATGTGGCGTCCAAGTCCGGCATGGTCGGGTTGACCAAGGCCGCGGCCAAGGAATTCGCTCCGTTCGGTGTCCGTGTCAACGCCATTGCGCCGGGTCGCATTGCGACTGCCATGACCGTCGTGTCCAACCGGCTTCTCGATCCGCAATGGACCGCGCGCGAAGTGCCGCTGGGCCGCGAAGGCCGGCCCGAGGAAATCGCCGACGCGGTGGAATTCCTGGCCACCGAGCGCTCGTCCTTCATCACCGGAATGACCTTGGATGTCACCGGCGGCTGGTCGATGCCTTAAGTAACCATGGGCGACGACGCCGAACGTCTTCTGCCCCGCGCCCGAGGCGCGGGCGAAAACTTCGACCTGATCGTATTGGGGTCGGGCGGGGCCGGCATGGCCGCCGCGCTGTTCGGCGCCATCGACGGGTTGAAGGTGCTGTTGATCGAGAAGACCGAGTATTTGGGCGGCACCACGGCGCAGTCCGGCGGCGTAGCCTGGATTCCCAACACGCATTTGGCGGCGACGGTGGGCGCCGAGGACAATATTGAAAACGCCGCCATTTATCTGCGCCGCGTGATAGGCAACCACGTGCCGGACGCACTGCATCGCAGTTTCCTCGAAAACGGCCCACGGGCGGTCGAAAAGCTCGAGAAAAGTTCTGCAGTTCGATTTCAGGCCTTTCCCTATCACCCGGACTACCAGTCCGATCAGGAGGGCGCGACGACCAGGGGCCGCACCCTGGAATCGCTTCCCTTCGACGGCCGGCTGCTGGCTGATGATTTTTCACGGCTTCGCCCGCCGATCCCCGAGCTGACGGTGCTTGGGGGGATGATGGTGGATCGGAACGATGTGGGCCACCTGCTGAAGATGATGAGAACTTGGGCGTCGTTCCGCCATTCACTGCGAATCCTGCTGCGCCATGCGCGCGACCGGATGACGCGTCCGCGTGGCACCCGGTTGGTGATGGGCAACGCGCTTATCGCCCGCCTGCTCTATTCGTTGCGCAAGCGTCATGTCGAGATTTGGACTTCCACGACGCTCAACGACTTGATCGTGGAAAATGGCCGTGTGGCGGGCGTCGTCGTCGAACGCGCCGGCCAGAAACAAGCCCTGCGCGCCAAACGTGGTGTTGTGCTGGCCACCGGCGGATTCAACCGCCACCCGCTTCTGCGTTCCCAATTGCTGCCGTCGGTGCCGACCTATACGCCGGGCGCTCCGGGGCACACTGGCGACGCCATCGAACTGGCGTTGAAGGCCGGCGCCAGGCTTGGCGAGGGAAATTTCGACAACGCCTTGTGGGCGCCGGTATCCGTGCGCCAGCGACCGGACGGCAGCACGGCCGTCTACCCGCATTTCATCATGGATCGGGGTAAACCCGGCACCGTGGTGGTCAACAAGGCTGGGAGGCGCTTCCTCAACGAAACGCTTTCCTACCATCTGTTCGGGCACACGATGGTCGAGGCCAATGGCGTCTCACCTTGCATCCCCGCGTTCCTGATCGCGGATCAGCGCGCGCTTCGCAAATACGGTCTAGGCCTGGTCCGCCCCGGCGGGCGCGGCACGAAACCCTTGATCGACGAGGGCTATCTGATCGAGGCCCCGACCATCGGCGACTTGGCGCGCAAGCTCGATATCGACGTCGCGGGTCTTGAGGAAACAGTCCGCAAGATGAAAGCCTACTCGGCCACCGGCGTTGATCCGGAATTCGGGCGTGGCACGACCCTCTATCAACGCAATCTCGGCGATCCCATCCACAAGCCCAATCCAACGCTTGGCGCTATCGATCGACCGCCTTTCTATGCCGTCCGCCTCTATCCGGGCGACATCGGCGCCAGCACGGGGCTGGTGACGGATGAGAAGGCGCGCGTGCTGGGCAAGGACAATGCGCCGATTCCGGGTCTCTACGCGGTCGGCAACGACATGAACTCCATCATGGGCGGCACCTACCCGGCGCCCGGCATCACCCTTGGTCCGGGGATTGCTTTCGCTTACCTCGCCGCCAGCGACGCCGCCCTGACCGATGGATAGGGACGTTTCCGGCCGCGCCGGCGGCCTCACCGCTACGTGCGCAGCGAGCCGCCATCGACCTGGATGGTCGCGCCGGTGTTGTAGGCGCCGCGCGGCGACACCAGCAACGCGACCAAGGCCGCGATGTCGTCGGCGGTGCTGACGCGGCCGGCTGGTATCTCGGCGGCAAGGTCCTACATCGCCTTGCCCGATTGCTCGGTAACTTTGTGCAGGCGCGGCGTCTCGATCAGGCCGGGAGAAATCGTGTTGATGGTGATGCCGTCGGAGCCAAGCTTGATCGAGGCGGTCTTGGCGAAACCCATCACGCCGGCCGAGGTCGCCGCCGACAGGCCGAAGCCCGGCAGCGGGTGCAGCATCGACAGCGCGGTGACGTTGAGGATGCTGCCGCCTCCGGAGCGCTTCATGTGCGGCACCGTGCCGCGCACCAGCCGCACCACACTCATCAGGTTCTGCTCGACCGCCTTGCGCCAGGCCTCGTCGTCGAACTCCAGCAGCCTGCCCAGCGGCTATGCCTTTCATTGTTGACCAGGATATCTCTCACTCCGCCATTCTTGCTGTCGAGGACATTCTCTGCTCGCCGGCCCGCGCCGTATGAACGGCGCGGAATTTGGGAATTTCGCGCTAATTATCCGAACCACCGGCTGTCATTCGCGGGCCATTTCGGGCCATTTTCATTCTCTGTTGGGCCGTTTTCTCTGACACAACCGAACCACGCGCGTTTGGTACGGTTATTCCGTACCTCACAAATTCAAGGGCTTACGCGGGGCGCACGTCGCCCGGTTCGCGATTCGCCCGCTCGGGCGAGAGGAACCCGAGTCGAATTGTTGGTACGGCAAGTCGAGCAGCGCAAGGGTAGTAATCCCTCGGGCGCACCACCCGTACCGCGCTGAAGGTGCGCGTGCGCGGCACGCTCAGCTCGATGTCCCCCAACTCGGTCAATAGGTGACGGCGGTAGTGGCCGTTGCGCCGGTCGGCCACCGCCTGGCTCGCCATCCCGGTAAGGCGCTCGTCGAGCCACTCTTCCATCCGCCCTTCGAGAATCTCGACCAGGGCGTCGCGGCCGAGCGGGCGGTAGTCCTCGCCCCACTCCAGTCCTTGCGCTTGCATGCCCTTCATAATCTCGAACGCAGCCGGTAAACTCCGGATCGTCACAGTCTGTGGCACGGGGGGTGCTCCTTCTGCTGGTTCTCGACAAACCAGGGAGTACCCCCTTTCCATGCCGTGACACAAAATCTGATACATCACCTCGGCAAAATAGGCCGCCGTTGACTTTCGCCACTTTTGGGTCTTTGATGACCAATCAACCATTCCGAAGAATAAGAACAGAAAACACTCGGAGTGATGTTTAGGGGGCACGCGCCTGGCCCTTCATCGGTCGGCCTCATCCTGAGCTTCCTCACCCCGAGGAGCCGCCGTCAGGGAGGAGCCGCCGTCAGGCGGCGTGTCGAAGGGCGAAGGAAAGGCCGGCGCTCAAGGCGAAGGACGCGCGAACAATGGACTGTTGATGCAACAACACATAACCCGCGGAGGGCAACAAGATGGGCAACACAATTTTTGTAATTGCTCAACCCGGTTGACGCGGGAATCGCGACGTGATTCAAGCTGGGGATGAATCGCGAGGCGCTGTCCCGGCTTTCCCAGGACGAGTTGATCGACATCATACTGGCGCAGGCGCGTCAGATCGAGATGCTGGCGGCGCGGGTTGCCGAGTTGGAAGCGCGGCTCGGTCAGCCACCGAAGACGCCGGACAATTCGAGCCTGCCGCCGTCGCGCGGGGCCAAGGCGAACAAGCCGGAGCGGCCGCGGGGGCTGCGCCGCGAGGCGAGCGTCGGGCGGGTCGGCGGCGGCCGCCCGCTGCACCCGGATCCCGATCGCATCGTCGAGGCCTGGGCGAAGCAGTGTCCGCATTGCGCCAGCGGGCTCGAGGCCACGGCACAGCGGCCGGTCGCGGTGTACGACAAGATCGAGCTGCCGCCGGTCCGCCCGGTGGTGACGCGGGTGGTGCTGCACGGCGGGCGCTGCCCATGCTGCGCGGCGCTGGTGCGGGCGCCGGCGCCGGTCGGGCTGGAGCCGGGCTCGCCCTACGGCGCATCGATCGCCGCGCTGGCGCTGTATCTGCGCTACAGCCACGCGATCGGCTATCAGCGGCTCAGCGGCTTGTTCGAGCATCTGTTCGGCCTGCGGATCAGCGAGGGTGCGCTGGCCAACTTGTTCCAACGGCTCAAGCCGTGCTTCGACCAGCAGGTGGCCGGCATCCTGGCGCGGCTGCGGCGCTCGCGGCTGATCTGCTCGGATGAGACCTCGGCCAGGGTGCGGGGCCGCAATGAGTGGGAGTGGGTGTTCCAGAACGACGCGGTGGCGGTGCATGTGATCCGCCCGAGCCGCGGCCGGGCGGTGGTGGCGGAGGTGCTGGCCGGCCATCGGCCGATCATCTGGGTGTCCGATCTCTACGGCGCGCAGCGCGGCTGGGCCGAGCGCTGGCAGCTCTGCTTGGCGCACCAACTGCGCGACTGCAAATATGCCAGCGAGGCCGGCGACACGCTGTTCGCCCCGCGCCTCAAGCAGCTGTTGTTGCGCGCCGTCGTCATCGGCCGGCGCCGCGCCGGCCTCAAGGCCGCCACGCTCGCCCAGTACCGCGCCGACCTCGAGCGCCGCCTCGACAAGATCATGGCGCTGCAGCCGACCCACAAGGACGGCCGCCGCCTGCGCAAGCGCTACGGACAATTCCGCGACCACCTCTTCACCTTCATCGTCGATCCGACCGTGCCGCCCACCAACAACGGCTCCGAGCGCGCGCTGCGGCCCAGCGTTATCTTCCGCAAGGTGACCAACGGCTTCCGCTCGGAGTGGGGCCGCGACTTCTATGCCGCCGTCCGCTCCGTCATCGGCACCGGCCAGCGTGCCAAGCTCTCGCCATTCGAGGCAATCCGAAATGCCTTGGCCGCTCAGCCGGTCGGCGGCATTGCTCCCCTACCGGGTTGAGCAATTACACAAAATGTATGCCAAGGATTACGTAAAGTTTTTTCGAGAACGCAAACTTAGCGTCAAGGACGTGTTCAAGCTGACCGAAGAGGGGAAACGCGACGAAGCCAAAGCCCTAATGAAGGCGTTGATGGAAGTGGCCGACAACGAACCAGATGAAATTATCCAAGAAACTGGCCGTCCGGCCATTCGCAAACGCCGTGGAAAGTTCGTTGTGCCGGACGAAGCCGGCGGAATACACCTTAACGCCCTGTCCGATTTTCTGGGACCAGCTCACGCGAGCCCAATGGAGTTCGAAAATCAGAGGCGATTAGCTTAGGATGGTGTCTTCGGAACCGGCAGCGGGCCAAACTCTATCGGCTGGTTCTTACGTCGGAGACTGTGCCAATTTTGGGGACTTATATACGTGTGTGACCCAATCGTTATTTTTCCTCTTTACCAGTGAGCAAAGCTCCCGCAAAACCAGCTACGGCAAAAAGAAGATTGGCGAGTTGGGGAAATTCCATTTTGCCAAGGACGAGCGCCACAGTTGCGCTGAAAAGAACTAAGGCGAGTAGCAAAATACTTGTGCTGAAACGACCCCATCCATCGGATTTTGTCTTAATTATACCGAGGATTGTGCCGCCATAAATAACGAGAACAACTACCAATAGCCAATTTTCGTATCCGTCCATTGAATGCATCCCCACGAAGCTGTTGCTACTTATCGCTTTTCTTCGCCGTCAATTGAGCGAGGTCTCGCTCCCGTTTGTTGCTGCCAAGGAAATTACTTTTTGAAAGAACACGCTTTCCCGTTTCCGTTTCTCGAACGCGGGGGCAGGTCAAGGTCATTCCGGGCAATCATCCCACCGGTCTTCGCGGCCTTAAGGTTGTCACTAAACCCCTTCCCGTTTCTTGCCTTTGCAATCTCGGTGGTCAATTTTGCGGCACGGGGCAAGGTGGGCATCAAGTTGGATATTTTGCGCAACGAGGCATTTTCTAAAAGCAAACGCCACGGCTCTCAGCTAAGCAATTGAATTTTCTAACGGCGTCGTCGGCTTTACGGTCAAGCACCCGCCTTAGATTTCGCAGGTAGGTGGCATATTGGTCTTGAGCTGGCGCAGCATCAAAGCTATTCGTTAGCATCCTTTTCCCCATGAAGACCTCCACTTGTTTCCGGCAGTCTTCCAAGACATAAGCTCTCTTCGGGGAGAAATTATAACCTTGGCTCTTTCTAATGCACAGTGGGACTCCGAGGCCGTGTTCAAGTCCATCCGCCTCGTATGAATGGGGGAAAAAAGGAACGTCAAGTGGTGGGCATGTTATGCTCGGATCACCCTCTTTCTTATCTTTGAAAAACTCAGCATAGCAGTTGAATTTATCCGGTACGCTCCTGAGCAAGTCATCAAACGTGGCCCTTAGTTTGTTCTCCGAGCAGCCGTAGTAACTATCGAGCGCATTAACAAAATTTGACATATCTTGTTGGCACGCTTGAAATTCGTCCTGATACTTGAAGCCGTCAATACTCAAACATACCGGCTTGTCGGGTGTCGTCCCTGTGTGACAAGTATGATTGTATGTCTGAACAGGCCAACCTCTGGACCCCGATGAAACACACCCCGTTAGTGCGGCGGCAAGCGTCAGGAGGACCAGGGCGGCGAGGATACGTTTCGCGCCCATATCGAACACCTCTCTAGCCCGGATAATTCATGAGGGGACTTGAAAACGCTGAAACCTGAGGAATCCGGAGGTTTTCAAATTTGTAGCTGTGGCAATTTTTGCCACAAGGTCTGACAATGTAACATATTGGTCTCATTGGTATTTTGCAGGAATGTAGATGGCGTCATGAATGGGCCAGGCTAGCACGCGGTTGCGGTATGGCTTCGCCGTCACGTTGCTTGGCGACACAGCGTCCCCAGGCCCCAAAACTGGGATTTCACCTCATGTATTGTAGCCGAAGCGTGTGCTCTGGATAAGGCGAGCAAAGGGCGAGTTGAGGTGGCAAATGGATTGGCGGCGGCCATTCAACCCCATTCGAAACGGCCTCTAAGAGTCCGTTCGGAAAGTTGAGATTCATGGATAGGCTCTTGTGAGTCTGCGCAGCATGAACCTGATGGACGCGAGCCAGACGAAGGCGATGGCGATGCGGGCGAGGTTCTCGAAGTCCTTGGCCAGTCGGCGGCATCGTCCTAACCAAGCGAAGGTACGCTCGACGATCCAACGCTTGGGCAGGAGCTTGAAGCCCGTCACGTCGCCGCGTTTGACGATCTCGATCTGCCAGTCGGCGATGGCGGCGAGCGCCGTGGCGACCCGCGGGCCTCGATAGGCGGCATCGGCGATGACCTTGGTCAGGAACGGAAAGAGTTTGCGCGTGTCCTTGAGCAGCGGCGGCCCGCCATCGCGATCCTGCACCGAGGCGGGATGGACATCGGCGTTCAGCATGAGGCCGAGCGTGTCGACGGCGATGTGGCGCTTCTTGCCCTTGACCTTCTTGCCGGCGTCGAAGCCCGATGGATCAATGTAGGCCCCCCTTTTTCGGCGCCCTTGACGCTCTGGCTATCGATGATGGCGACCGTCGGGCTGGCCTCGCGCCCCGCCCGTTCGCGCGCCTCGACATAGAGCGCATGATGGATGCGCCGCAGCGTCCCGTCCCAATTCCACAGATCGAGATATTCCCAGACGGTCGTCGGCGGCGGGAAGTCCTTGGGCAGAGCGCGCCACTGGCAGCCGGTCGAGAGGATGTAGAAGATGGCGTTGAGCACTTCGCGCACAACCACCTCGCGCGGCCGTCCGCCACGCTTGGCGGGCGGGATCAACGGCGCCACCAGCGCCCATTCGGCATCGCTCAGATCGCTCGGATAGCGCAGCCCCGTCCGTTCGTAGGCTCGCCGGTTCTCCACCGTCCACATCGCGCACCCTCCTTCTCCGATTCGGGTGCTCGACAATGAATCACATCCGATTCCAACGAATCAAGAACTTTTCGAACGGACACTAAGGGAAGCGCATGAAACCGATAACTCGGCGAGCGATGGCCGCAATAGCCCTTGCAGCTTTGCTGTTGCCGGCGACCGCCTCGGCACGTCGTCGGGTCCGGGTTGTCGGTCGGGGTCTGACCGGTCGTAAGACTTACGCCTCGCCGAACGTGCTGAAGCCTGCGGAACTCCGCGCATGCCTCCAGCAGGAGGCAGAGATCAACGAGGTAGGTGAGCGTATCGATGCAGACGAGATTATCCTTCAACCAAAGGCCGCAGAGATCGACCAAATGGGGCGGGACCTCGATACCCGGCAAGCGCGAGTCGATGTGTACAGCAAGGCCTCGGTTGACGCCTACAATCGAGAGGTTGACCAGCATCGAAAGGCGGTTGCCGACTACAACCGGCAACTCGCCGGTTTCAATGCCGGTGCGGCTGACTTCAACAATCGAGTCCAAGGCTTCAACGCCAACTGCGCCGGCAAGTCCTACTATGAGGATGACATGCAGGCGGCGAGAGCGGCTTTGGGTATGACAAAGAAACCATAGCCGAGTCGGTGCATTTGAAGGCCGGGATGGTAGGTCATCGCGCCCAAGCCGGGGCGGCAAGCGTCAAAAGCAACAGTGCGGAGAGGATGCGCTGGAACCGAGTTCCGTGGCCTCGCTCTCACCCGAATGGCTCAGCCGCCAGGGCATCGCGCCGGGCGAGCAGGTGCGGGTCACGACCCGGCGGGGAAGCGTGCTCACCGTCGCTCGCGCCGACGATGGCATCCCGGACGGGGTGATCTTCATGCCCTTCTGCTACGTGGAAGCTCCGGCCAACATGCTGACCAACCCCCAGCTCGACCCCATCGGCAAAATCCCAGAGTTCAAGTTTTGCGCCGCGCGGGTGGAGAAAGTGGTCTCGGCGTGACGTAGGGGCGGGTTTGAAACCCGCCCCTACATGGTTGACAACTAGCTGTAATTATTGATTCTTTCCCCGCTGTCCAGGGGCCGCGCCTCAGTGTCCGCCCTGCGTTTACCGCATACTAGGAATTCGTGATTATATATTGATTCGATATATCGGATCGATACTCCTATAAGCGACGGGAATGCGGCGCCAGGGCGCCCGTTTTCAGGGGAACCCGGCATGGACATCCGTACGCTCTGCCTCGGCATGCTCACCATGGGCGATGCCTCGGGCTACGAGATCAAGAAGATCTTCGAGGGCCCGCTGCGCCATTTCTTCGACGCCAGCTACGGCTCGATCTACCCCGCTTTGAGCCGCCTTACCGAGGAAAGCCTGGTGACGTGCACCGAGCAGGTGCAGGACAAGCGCCCGGACAAGAAGGTCTATCGCATCACCGCGCGCGGGCGCATGGCGTTCATGGACGAGTTGGCGCGGCCGCCGGGACGCGACCGCTTCCGTTCCGAATTCGTCGCCACGCTCTTGTTCGCCGACTTGCTGCCGGCAGGCCACCTGTCGCGCCTGATCGACGACCGTATTTCGTCCTATCGCGGCTCCATCGCGGAGTTGGAGCATTGCGCTCCCACCGCCCAAACGGCGGGGGGGAAATTCGTCAACGGCATGGGACTGGCGGTGTACCGGGCGGCGCTGGAATACCTGGAAGAAAACCGCCACCACGTGGAGAGCGAAGCGCTGCTCACGCGATCCAGCCGCGAAGCGCCGGTGGCGGGCTGAAGTCCATGCAGATACGCATCAACAAGTCCTATGCGATCGCCGGCGCGGTGGCGCTGACGGCGGCGCTTTGGCTCGCCCATAGCGACATCGTTGGCGGCGGCGATGGCGGCAAGGCGGTCACGCCCCGGGCGGTGAAGGAAACCGCCGGGCGCATGCTGCCCGTGCGCGTCCGCGCCTCGGTGGCCGAGACGATAACGCGCGAGGTGGTGGTGCGC
>CAZIVY010000378.1:0-2995 GCA_964542505.1 uncultured Rhodospirillaceae bacterium | reverse complement strand
CGTCGGCAAGCGCGCTCAAGCCCGCCGTCAGCGCGCCTTCCACCGATCCGTGGTAGCGCGCGAACAACGCCAGCGCGAGGCGCACGCGCCCTTCGTGTTCGAGACTGAACGGGGCGTGCAGGAGGCGGCCGAACGCGTGGTCGGCGCGGTAATCGGGAGTGACGTTCCAGGCGATGTCGGAGAGCAGGCACGCCGCCATGCGCAAGCGGCCGAGAGCCTCGGACTCGCCGGCGAACAGCGGCGCCACGAAGGCGTCGAGGACCTCGCCCCGGTCGGCGAAACGACCCTCGCGCACGGCCATGCCGCGGGCCGCGGCGAGCAACGGATGCTCGCGCTTCTGTGCCGGCGGCAAGGCGTGAAACCACAAACCTTCGCGCAAGCCGTGCGCGGAAAAAACGACTTCGGCCGGCCTTGCCGCCTTGATCAAGCGCTGCAGGACCAGGGCCGCCGGCTGCAAGGCCTCCAGGCGCCGCTTGGGCACGCCTTCGACGAGGGCCAAGGATTCGCTGCTTTGCTTCGACAGCAGCCGCGCGGTTTCGAGCGCGGCGGCGGCGGGCAGGCGATAGTGCTGAATGATGCGCAGCGGGTAGCGCGTTTGCGCCATGTGCAGACGGGCGATGGCGCGCCAGGCGCCGCCAACCAGATAAAGCTGGCGGCCCGCGACTTGGCCGAGCCAGGGAACCCGCGCCAGTCCTTCCTCGATGCGATCGCGCATGGCCGAGCGTCCGCCGAGCCGCATGAGGCGCAACGGCCCCACCGGCAAGGTCGCGTTCTCGCCGATGCGGCCGCGGTTGAGCAGCACCAGTTCCAAGCTGCCGCCGCCGATGTCGCCCATGGCGCCGTCGGCGTCGGGAATGCCGCCAAGGACGCCGTGGGCCGAGTACTCCGCCTCCTCCGCCCCGGAGAGCACCCGCACCTCGATGCCGGTCTGTTGCTGGATCGCGGCGGCGAATTCGGGACCGTCGCTGGCGTCGCGCACGGCCGAGGTGGCCACGGCGCGCATTTCGCCGACGCCCATGCCTTCGGCCAAGCGGGCAAATCGCCCCAGGGTCGCCAAGGCCTGAACGACCCCGTCGGGATCGAGGCGGTTGTTCTCCTCGAGGGTGCGCCCCAGCCCGCACATCGTCTTTTCGTTGAGCAGCGCCACCGGCGCGCCCGCCGGGCCGTCGAAGACCACCAAGCGCACCGAATTGGAGCCGATATCGATGACGGCGACGCGCGAGGCCGCCACGGGGTGCGACGCGGAGCGGAGAAGGCGCGCGGTCCAGGACATGCGCCGGGGCCTAGCGTTTTTTCAGGACAAGGCGCGGCACCGCTTCGCTCGCGCGCAACGACTTGCCACGGCCCGAGAGGCTGGGGTTGGTCATGAAATAGGTGTGGGCGCTGAAGGCATCCGCGCCGGCGGCGACGCGCGCATAGGTACCGTCAGGCCGCAAGAGCCAGCTTTGGGCCTCGTCCTTCAAATTGGCGAGCATGATCTGGTTCATCACCTGCTCATGCACGGTCTGGTTGGAGACCGGTATCAGCACCTCGACCCGGCGGTCGAAGTTGCGCGGCATCCAGTCGGCCGAGGAAATGAACACCTTGGCTTCGGACGATGGCAGGCCGTGGCCGGCGCCAAAACAGACGACGCGCGAATGTTCGAGAAAGCGGCCGACGATGCTCTTGACGCGGATATTGTCGCTCAAGCCGGGCACGCCGGGGCGCAGGCAACAGATGCCGCGCACCACCAGATCGACGGCGACGCCGGCCTGGCTCGCGCGGTAGAGGGCGTCGATGGCCGCCGCGTCCACCAGGCTGTTCATCTTGGCCCAGATCGCCGACGGCCGGCCGGCGCGGGCGTGTTCGATCTCGGCGTCGATCAGGCGCAAAATGGTCGGACGGAGGGAATAGGGCGAAATCGCCATGGCGCGCAGTTCTTCGGGCGCGGTGTAGCTGGTGAGAAAGTTGAACACCCGCGCCGCGTCATGGCCAAGGTCGGGGTCATCGGTGAAGTAACTCAGGTCGGTGTAGGTCTTGGCGGTCACCGGATGGTAGTTGCCGGTGCCGAAATGAGCGTAGCTGCGCAATTCGCCGCCTTCGCGGCGGACGACCAGCGATATCTTGGCGTGCGTCTTGAGTTCGATGAAGCCGTACACCACCTGCGCCCCGGCGCGCTCCAGGTCGCGCGCCCAGCGAATGTTCGCCGCCTCGTCGAAACGCGCCTTCAACTCCACCAGCGCCGTAACCGACTTGCCCGCTTCCGCCGCCTCGATCAGCGCCTGGACGATGGGGCTGTCGTCGGAGGTGCGGTAGAGCGTCTGCTTGATCGCCACCACCTGCGGATCGGATGCCGCCTGGCGCAAGAACCGCACCACGGCGTCGAAGCTTTCATAGGGGTGATGGACGATCAGATCCTTGCTGCGGATGGCGGCAAAACAGTCGCCGCCGAAATCGCGGATGCGCTCGGGGAAGCGCGGGTCGAAGGGCGTGAACTTGAGGTCGGGGCGGTCGTCGACGATCAGTTGCTTGGTGTCGGCGAGGCCGAGAAGCCCGTCGACCGCGATCACGACGGTGGGGCCAACTTCGAGTTCGTCGAGTACGAAACGGCGCAGATTCTCCGGCATGGCGGAATCGATCTTGAGGCGGATCACGCTGCCGCGCCGGCGGCGCTTCAACGCCGTCTCGAACAAGAGCACCAGATCCTCGGCTTCCTCGGCAATCTCCATTTCGCTGTCGCGCGTCAGGCGGAACAGACCGCGGCCCACCACCTCGTGGCCGGGAAAGAGCCGCGGGAGGAACATCTCCACCAGATTTTCCAAGGGCAGAAAGCGCGCACCGGCGCCTGGCAGGCGCACGAAGCGCGCGATCTGGTTGGGCAATTGCACCATGGCGCTGAGGTTGCGGCCGTCGCGCGAGCGGCGAAGCTGCAAGACCAGCGCCAGGGACAGATTGGGCAGGAACGGGAAAGGATGCGCCGGATCGACCGCCATCGGCGTCAGCACCGGGAACACTT
>CAZIVY010000377.1:0-3121 GCA_964542505.1 uncultured Rhodospirillaceae bacterium | reverse complement strand
TTCGGCGTGTCCATGCGGCGCCGCGAGGACGAGCGGCTGGTGCTGGGCCAAGGCGTCTATACCGCCGATCTGCGGCCCAAGGGACTGCGCCACGCGGCTTTCGTCCGCTGCCCCCACGGTCACGCGCGCATTCTGCGGGTCGATACCGCGGCCGCCAGGGCGGCGCCCGGCGTCATCGCGGTGCTCACCGCCGCCGACCTCGCCGCCGACCGCATTCCGCCGATGGTCTCGATCGTCGAGCAGAAGCGCCCCGACGGCACGCCGGCGCCCGCCACGCCGCGGACCATCCTGGCCCACGGCGTGGTGCGCCATCTGGGCGAGCCGGTGGCGATGATCGTCGCCGAAAGCCGCCTGGCGGCGGCGGACGCCAGCGAATTGGTGGAGGTCGACTACGCGTCCCTGCCGGCGGTGACGACGTGCCGCGACGCCTTGGCCCAAGACGCGCCCTCCATCTGGCCGGAGGCCGCCGGCAACATCGCGTTCCTCAGGCGTCTCGGCGATCACGGCGCGGTGGCGAAGGCGATCGCGGCCGCCCCGCATGTGACACGTCTCGATTATGGCGTGTCGCGCGTGTCGGCCTTGCCGCTCGAGCCGCGCGTGACGCTGGCGGAGCCATTGCCGGAAGGCCGCATGCTGGTCCATTCCAGCACCCAGAATCCGTACATGTTGCGCGACGCGCTGGCCAAGCAGTTCAGCGTGCCGCCGGACAGCGTTCGCGTTGTCGCCGGCGACGTGGGTGGTTCGTTCGGCATGAAGGCCGGGCTGTTCCGCGAGGACGCCCTGGTCTTCTGGGCGGCCAAGCGCCTGCAAGTCCCCGTGCGCTGGATGGCCGACCGCAGCGAGGCGTTTATCGCCGACGACCACGCCCGCGACGTCCGTTTCACCGCCGCGCTGGCGCTCGACGCGGCGGGTACGTTTCTGGCCCTTCAGGTCCGCTACGACATCAATCTGGGCGCCTATCTGACCCGCCGCTCGACCGGGGCGATCACCAATATCGGCGGCATCGCCGGCGTCTATCGTACGCCGCTGATCGCGGCCGAGGTCTATGGCGTGCTCACCAACACCCATCCCACCACCCCCTACCGCGGCGCCGGACGGCCCGACGCCACCTTCGCCATCGAGCGGCTGATCGACGTGGCGGCGCGGGAAGTCGGCATCGACCCGATGGATTTGCGGCGGCGCAATCTCATCCCCGCCGAGGCGATGCCGTTCAAGACCGGCCTGATCTTCGAATACGATTGCGGCGATTTCCGCGCCAACATGGACGCCGCCGAAAAGCGCGCCGACCTTGCCGGCTTTCCCGCCCGCAAGGCGGCGGCGGCAAAGCGCGGCCGCTTACGCGGGCTCGGCATCTGCAACCCCATCGAGGCGGCCGGCGGGCCCTATGGCAACCCGCTGCCCGACAACGCCCGGCTGCTGGTGCAGGCCGACGGGACGGCGCATCTCTATTCCGGCGCCATGTCGGTGGGCCAGGGCCTGGAGACCGCGCTGACGCAAATGGCCGCCGACAAGCTCGGCATTCCGCCGGAGCGCGTCGTCTATCACCAGGGCGACACCGAGGAACTCGGCTCCGGGCGCGGCAGCGGCGGCTCGAGCGGGCTTTGCGTCAGCGGCAGCGCCGTGGCGCTGGCCGTCGATGAAACCATCGCCGCCGGCGTCAAGCTCGCGGCCAATCATTTCGAGGTCGCGGCGGCGGATGTGGAATTCAAGGCCGGAGCCTTCACCGTCGCCGGCACCGACCGGTCAATGTCGCTGGCCGAGGCCGCGCGCATGGCGGCGGCATCCGCCGGCGACAACGCCCGGACGCAGCGGGGCTTGAGCGCCAGCGCCGTCTTTCAACCGCCCAAGGTCACCTTTCCCAATGGCTGCCATGTCTGCGAGGTCGAGGTCGACCCCGAGACCGGCGCCGTCGAGGTGGCGAGCTACGTCGCGGTGGAGGATATCGGGCGCGTGCTCAACCCGTTGCTGGCGCAGGGCCAAATCCACGGCGGGGTGGCGCAAGGCATCGGCCAGGCGCTGTGCGAACAAATCGCCTTTGACGGCCAATCCGCGCAACTGCTCACCGGCTCGCTCATGGACTATGCCCTGCCGCGGGCGGGCGACATTCCACGCATCGTCATCGAGACGCGCGAGGTGGCGACGAAGGTGAACGCGCTCGGCGTCAAGGGCGTGGGCGAGGCGGGCACCATCGGCGCGCTTTCCGCCACCATGAACGCGATCTGCGACGCACTGGCCCCGCTCGGCGTGCGCCATGTGGAAATGCCGGCGACGCCCGGCCGCGTCTGGGCGGCCATCAGGGCCGCGAACGGCCGGGACAAGAGCCGATAATCGGGTTCGCCACAGATGTCCGTCTTCGACGAACCCAAGATCGATTGCCACAACCACATCCTCGATCCGGAACGCTTTCCCTATCGCGCCGACACGGCCTATCGGCCGGCAGGGCAGGAAATTTCCCCCGCCGCCCAGCTCCTGAATGTCATGGACACTTACGGCGTTCGCCACGCCTTGGTGGTGGGGCCGAATTCGGGTTACGGCATCGATAATCGCTGCCTGCTCGACGCCATCGAGCGGAGCGGCGGGCGCTTCAAGGGCATCGCGGTGGTCCCCAAGGACATGGGTTCCGCCGAACTTGCCGGCCTGAAATCGCGGGGGATCGTCGGGGTGGCATTCAACACCACCCTTCAGGGCGTGGACTATTATCTCGACAGTGGGGGTCTGCTGGCGAGGCTCGCCGACCTGGACCTGTTCCTGCAGATTCAGCTCGAACAGGATCAATTGCTGGGCCTCGGGCCGCTGATCGAGCGCTCCACCGTGCGGCTGCTCATCGACCATTGCGGGCGTCCGCTGGCGGAAGCGGGGTTGGACCAACCTGGATTCAAGGCGTTGCTGGCGCTGGGGCGGAGCGGCCGCGCCAGCGTGAAGCTGTCGGGGTACCAGAAATTCTCCCGCCAGCCGCATCCCCATGGCGACGCCTGGCCGTTCGTCCGCGCCCTGGTGGAAGCGTTCTCGCTCGATGGGTGCGTCTGGGGTTCGGATTGGCCGTTCCTGAAGGCCACCGAGCGGATCGATTACGGCCCGCTGCTGAAGCTGGCGGAGAGTCTTTTTCCCCACCCGGCCGATC
>CAZIVY010000376.1:0-2873 GCA_964542505.1 uncultured Rhodospirillaceae bacterium | reverse complement strand
GCCGGCGGGCGCTTTAGGCGGCAAGCCTTCGAGCGACGGACGAGGCCGGCATGTTCAAGCTTCTTCGCTATTTCTCGCTGACCAGCGCCGCGGCCTTCCTCGCCGTCAGCACGATCCTGGTCGTCCTCTACCGCCAGGCATCGATCGATGAAATAGAGGCGGCGGCGGAGTCGCAGAACGCGGTGCTGGGCGCCGGGCTGATCAACGCGCTGTGGCCGGCCTACGCGGTCTATTTCGACTCGGTCGGCGACCTGAGCGGCGATCAACTCCGCGCGCGGCCGGAAACGACGGAATTCGAAGACCGCATCCTGGTCCTGACCGACGGGTTGCCGGTGCTGCGGGTCAAGGTCTACAACCTCGCCGGCCGCACCCTGTTCTCCACCGAACTGAGCCAGATCGGCGAGGATTACAGCCAGAACGAAAGTTTCATCGTCGCCAGCCGCGACGGCAAGACGGCGACGGAGGTTGGCCGCGAGAGCAGCTTCAGCGGATTGAACGCCGAGGTGTTCGACCACGACATCGTCGAGACCTACGTCCCCGTACGCGGCGCCGACGGCCGGATGGTCGCCATCTTCGAAGTCTATTCCGACATCACGCCGCTTATCGAGAGCATCGACGCCAAGGCGACCCGCGTCTTCGCCGGCCTGTTGGCCGGTTTCGCCGCGCTGTACGCCCTCCTCTACACCATTGTCGGCAGCGCCGACCGAATCTTGAAGCGGCAATACGCGGCGCTGGCGCGAAGCGAAGTCGAATTGCGCGCCGCGCACGACGATCTGGAAATCCGGGTTCGCGAGCGGACCGCCGACTTGGCGGCGGCCAACGAGCTTCTGGCCGCCGAAAACAGCGAGCGGCGGGCGGCGGAGAGCGCGCTGCACATCGCCAAGAACGACGCCGAGCGCGCCCATCAAATCAAGTCCAAGTTCGTCACCGCGGTGAGCCACGACTTGCGGCAGCCGCTGCAGACCCTGGCGCTGCGGACCGCGCTTCTCGCCCGCCGCATCGCCGACACCGAGTTGCGCGGCATCATCGCCGGCATGCAAGGGACGCTGCTCAGCATCGGCGGCATGCTGCGCACGCTGCTCGACCTGGCGCGAATGGAGGCGCCGGACTACAAGCCCGAAATCCTCGATTTCCCGCTCGACCTGCTGCTGGCGCGCGTCGTCAACGACTTCGCGCCACAGGCGCAAGCCAAGGGCATGGAGTTGCGCGCGGTAGCCACCAGCGCCGTCGTGCGCAGCAGCCCGGCGCTCCTTGAAAGCATCGTGCGCAATTTCGTGGCCAACGCGATCGCGCATTCCGAAGCTGGCCGCGTCCTGCTCGGCTGCCGGCGGCGGGGCGAGCGGCTGCGCATCGAGGTTTGGGATACGGGGCCGGGGATACCCGGCGACAAGATCGATTCCGTCTTCCAGGAATATGTCCAGCTTGAAACCGACGCGCCGCGGCGCGCCACCGGCATGGGACTCGGATTGGCCATCGTCGACCGCGCCGCGCGTTTGCTCGGGCACAAGATCGACGTCGCCTCGCGGGTCGGAAAAGGCTCGATGTTCGCGGTCGAGGCGCCGCACGCGGCCGCTGGGCCGCCGCCGGGGGCGCCGGCGGAATCCCTGGACTCGGCGCTGGCGGGCACCCGCGTCGTGCTTATCGACGACGAGCCCTATCCGCGCCTGGCGCTGGAGCACCTGCTGGAGGATTGGGGTCTCGCCGTCCTCGCCGGCCCAACGGCCGAGAATGTCCTCGATCGCCTCGCCGGCGGATTGCCCCGCCCGGACCTCATCATCGCCGACCTCAATCTCGGCGGCGGCGGCACGGGCATCGAGGCTATCGAACAGCTCCGCCGCCGATTGGGCGACGACATCCCGGCGCTCCTGATCACCGGCGAAACCGCGCCGGAGCGGTTGCGCGAGGCCCGCGAGTGCGGCGTTCCCCTGCTCCACAAACCGGCCGATCCGGCCGCCTTGCACGCCGCCATCGACAAGGCACTGGCGGCGGCGAAGCGGCCCTTGGTTGGAGTTTAAAGGGTCGGCGCCCCATCCGCCGCCGCAATAAAGCGCGCGCGTCGTTTGGCGTATATCTTGGTTACTTCTTGGTAATATCTTGAATGCGTGCTTTCGTATCTTTATGACACCAGAGAATAAGTTGTTTGTTTTTTGGTGATATGAATAATCGATCGAAATTCGATTGGCCAGCGAAGCGCGCCGGCGGGCGACAGACATGGACGATGTGAAGACCAAGTTTCGCGGACCCGGCGCCGATTTGCGGCAGCCAGGGCGAGCATCCGCCCTGCCGGCGGCGCACGGCGGCCAACCGATCCATCCCGACACGAACGCCACCGTCTTCCTGATCGACGACGATCGCGCCATGGCCGACGCGATGGTGGCGCTGTTTCGCGTCGAAGGGTTGCACGCCAAGGTCTATTACAAGGCGAGCGACTTCCTTGCCGAGTACGACGACCGCGTTCCCGGATGCTTGGTCTCCGACGTTCGATTGCCCGACATGAGCGGCGTCGAGCTGCAGAGCGCCCTGTCGGCGCGGCGCTTTTCGCCGCCCATGGTGCTGATCACCGGGCACGCCGATGTCCCGACGGCGGTGCGCGCGATGTCGGCCGGCGCCGTCGACTTCATCGAAAAGCCCTTCAGCGACGAGGCTCTGCTGCGCAGCGTCCGCCGCGCCCTCGCCGTCGACGCGGCGCGCCGCCAGGAAGCCGGCCTTGCCGAGACGATCGCCGAGCGGCAGGCGCTGCTGACCCCGCAGGAGCGGAAGGTCTACGCGCTCCTCGTCGCCGGCCGCCAGAACAAGGAGATCGCCTACCTGCTGTCGATCAGCCCGCGAACGGTGGAGAAATACCGCGCCTGGGTGATGGCCAAGTTGCAGGC
>CAZIVY010000375.1:0-11109 GCA_964542505.1 uncultured Rhodospirillaceae bacterium | reverse complement strand
AGCCTGGGCGGAATCAACTACGACCTGGACCTGAACTTCGTTTCCGCCGGCGGCGTCGTCGACTTCTATCCCTTCGCGCTGTTGCCGCTGGGCGATGGCTTGCGCCTCAGCGCCGGCGTGCGCTGGAACGGCAACGAGGTGGATTTCGGCGTCTCCTCCACCACCGCGATACAGATCGGCGGCGCCACCTATGCCGTCGGCACCAGGCTGGATGGCACGATCGACTTCGGCGAGGTCGCCGGTTACGCGGGCATCGGCTATGTGTTCACGCCGGCGCCGTTCGTGCGCGTGGCGCTGGACGCGGGGGTCCTGCTCCAGGGCGCGCCTAACGTGACGTTGCGCACCACCAACCCGCTGGTGAGCGCCGCCGATTTGCGGGCCGAGGAAGCGCAGATCGAGAAAGACCTCGACTTCCTGCGCTATTACCCGGTGCTCTCGCTATCGGCGTTCGTGCGCTTCTAGCAGGTTGTTGAAAAACCCTCCGGATCGTCATCGCGAGGCCACGCCGTGGCCGTGGCGATCCAGAGGCCACGATCGCGGACGTTGCCGCAAGGTTCCTGGATTGCTTCACTTCGTTCGCAATGACGCGGTGGGGACAACGGTTCAAACCAAAATCATCTTGCTCTAGCGCCGGATAGCGCACCAACGAAAAGGGGCCGCCCGAAAGCGGCCCCCATGTTTCTCGTTTAGCCGAGAAGCCAGCCTAGAAATCCATATCGCCCATGCCACCGCCGCCCGGCGGCATGCCCGGCGGCGCCTTTTTCTCCGGCCGTTCCGCCACCATCGCCTCGGTGGTGATCATCAGCCCCGCCACCGAGGCCGCGCCCTGCAAGGCAATGCGCACCACCTTGGTGGGATCGATGATGCCGGCCTTGATCAGGTCGGCGTACTGGCACGACTGGGCGTCGAAGCCCCAGGCGGGGTCCTTCGACTCGAGCAGCTTGCCCACCACCACCGTGCCGTCGGCGCCGGCGTTTTGGGCGATCTGGCGCACCGGCCACACCAGCGAGCGGCGGACGATATCGACGCCCACCTGCTGGTCGTGGTTGGCGGTCTTGATCTTGTCCAGCGCGCGGGTGGCATGAAGTAGCGCCACGCCGCCGCCAGGAAGGATTCCCTCCTGCACCGCGGCGCGGGTGGCGTGCATGGCGTCTTCGACGCGGTCCTTGCGCTCTTTCACCTCGGTCTCGGTGGCGCCGCCGACCTTGATGATCGCCACCCCGCCGGCGAGCTTCGCCAGGCGTTCCTGCAGCTTTTCCTTGTCGTAGTCGGAGGTGGTCTCCTCGATCTGGGCGCGAATCTGGTTGCAGCGCGCCTCGATGTCCTTCTTTTTGCCGGAGCCGCCGACGACGGTGGTGTTGTCCTTGTCGAGGGACACTTTCTTGGCCTGACCGAGCATGGCCACGGTGACGTTCTCGAGCTTGATGCCCAGATCCTCGCTGACCAACTGACCGCCGGTGAGGATGGCGAGGTCCTCGAGCATGGCCTTGCGCCGATCGCCGAAGCCCGGCGCCTTCACCGCCGCCACCTTGAGGCCGCCGCGCAGCTTGTTGACCACCAGCGTCGCCAGCGCCTCGCCTTCCACGTCTTCGGCGACGATCAGGAGCGGCCGCCCGCCCTGCACCACGCTTTCCAGCAACGGCAGCATCGCCTGCAGGCCGGAAAGCTTCTTTTCGTGCAGCAGCACATAGGGGTTCTCCAGCTCGCACACCATTTTCTCGGCGTTGGTGACGAAGTAGGAGGAGATGTAGCCGCGGTCGAACTGCATGCCCTCGACCACCTCAAGCTCGGTCTCCAGGCTCTTCGCCTCCTCGACCGTGATCACGCCTTCGTTGCCGACCGTCTCCATCGCCTTGGCGATCATGTCGCCGATGGAGGTGTCGCCGTTGGCGGAGACCGTGCCCACCTGGGCGATTTCCTTGCGGCCGGTGACCTTCTTGGAACGCGACTTCAAATCCGCGACCACCGCCTCGACGGCCAGGTCGACGCCGCGCTTCAGGTCCATGGGGTTCATCCCCGCGGCCACCGCCTTGCAGCCTTCGCGGACGATCGCCTGGGCCAGCAACGTCGCCGTGGTCGTGCCATCGCCCGCCTGGTCGGCGGTTTTCGTCGCCACCTCGCGCACCATCTGCGCGCCCATGTTCTCGAACTTGTCGCTCAGTTCGATTTCCTTGGCGACGGTGACGCCGTCCTTGCTGATGCGCGGCGCGCCGTAGCTCTTCTCCAGAATGACGTTGCGCCCGCGCGGACCCAACGTCACCTTCACCGCGTCCGCCAGAATATCCACGCCGCGCAACATGCGCCCGCGGGCATCGGCGGAAAATCGTACTTCCTTGGCAGCCATTGTTTGCTCTCCTGGATAGTCGTGCAGACAGTCGTGAACTTAGAAACTAAGCGGCTTTCTTTTTCGCCGGCTTGGAGTCCGAAGCGGCGGCGCCTTCGAGAACGCCCATGATGTCGGATTCCTTCATGATCAGGATCTCGTCGCCGTCGATCTTGACCTCATTGCCCGACCATTTGCCGAACAGCACCTTGTCGCCGACCTTGACGTCGAGGGCTTGCAGCACGCCGTTCTCGTCGCGGGCGCCGGGCCCGACGGCGATGATCTCGCCCTGCATGGGCTTTTCGCGGGCGGTGTCGGGAATGATGATTCCGGAAGCGGTTTTCTCTTCTTCGGGAATGCGGCGCACGGCAACGCGGTCGTGGAGTGGCTTGAACTTCATGGTGTTATCTCCCTTGTCGTCATCGAAACCGCCCCTCCCGGAAACCCAGGACCGGAACCGCATGGCGACGGACCGGGAGCGCAGGGAAAGGCTGGCGGATGGATATGATTAGCACTCTGACGCGGCGAGTGCCAACGATGTTGCGCTGTTATGTACTTTAAGGGCGCCCGAACTGTCAAGGGGCGGCGGCCCGCGTGGCCTAGTACCCGCCATCGCCGATCCGCGCCCTGCGCGCCTTGCGCGCTGTTATATATTCGTTGCAATGCCGCCACGGGCGCGGCCCATCGATAAGGGGTACAAACCTATTGAATCCGCACCGCTTTCGCGAATTTGTTAGTGGCGTATCGCGACTCACGAACTCGCGAAAGCCGGTACCAGGCGGGCCTCTATGGCGTCCCATATCCGGGCTTCCAGCCGCACCCCGTCGAAGCGGTTGATTTCCTGCACGCCGGTCGGCGATGTGACATTGATTTCAGTTAGATAGCCGTCGATCACGTCGATGCCGACAAAGATCAACCCCTGGTCGCGCAAGGCGGGGCCGATAGTGGCGCAAATCTCCTGGTCGCGGGCCGTCAGGGTGCTTTTTTCGGGCCGCGCGCCCACATGCAGGTTGGCCCGCGCCTCGCCCGGTTTCGGCACCCGGTTGAGCGCCCCCGCCGGCTCGCCGTCGATGAGAATGATGCGCTTGTCGCCCTGGCGCACGCCCGGCACATAGCGTTGCGCAACAATGGGTTCGCGGCTGATGCGGGTGAACATTTCGATCAGCGCGTTGAAGTTCTCGTCCTCCGGGCCGACGTGGAACACCCCCGACCCGCCATTGCCGAACAAGGGCTTAAGCACGATGTCGCGGTGTTCGGCACGAAACTCGGCGATGGCCGCGGCGTCGGCGGAAACCAGCGTCGGCGCCATCAGGCCGGCAAAATGGGTGACGAACAGCTTTTCCGGGGCGTTGCGCACGCTCACCGGGTCGTTGACCACCAGGGTGCGCGGATGCACGTGCTCGAGCATATGGGTGGCGGCGATATAGGCCATATCGAAAGGCGGGTCCTGGCGCATGAGAACCACGTCCACCGCCGCCAGGTCGACGACTTCCGGGGCGCCATAGGAATGATGGCGGCCGCGTTCGCGGCGCACGCTCAAGGGCCGTGCACGCGCCGTCAGCCTTCCTTCCTTGAGGCTCAAGTCGCGCGGCAGATAGTGCCAAAGAGCATAACCGCGCGCCTGGGCCTCGAACGCCAGCACGAAGCTCGAATCGGCCTCCATGTCGATGGACTCGATCGGGTCCATCTGAATGGCGACGGAAAGTTTCATCGCCGCCGGGTCCTGGGGCGGCTCACCCTCACAGCTTCTGCCGGCGGGGGTCGGTCTTGAGAATCACATGACTCACCACCCGGCGCACGCCGGAAATGGTGCGCGCGTGACTGGTCACGCGGGCGATTTCGTCTTCGTTCTGGGCGATGCCGATGAGATAGACGACGCCGTTGACGGTTTCGATGGAGTAGTTGATATCGGAAATTTCGCGGTCGGTGAGAATTTCCCCGCGCAACCGGGTGCTGATCCAGTAGTCGCGGCCAATATCGGCGAAATCGCCGTCGGGCGTGACCTGGATCTCGTTCATGACCTCGCGCACGCCTTCCGCCAGCCAGGCCAACTGGCCGGCTTCGTCGCGGCTGGCGTCGGAGCGCACGGCGCCGGTGATCAGCACCCGGCTTTCCACCACCGTCACCGAAACCTTTCCGAACAGATCGGTGCTTTTCTTCAGCAGCCGGTCGCTGATTCCGATCTTGATGGCGGCGTCGTTGGCGGCGTGCTTGATGCCGCGTTCCTGCGCCGCCGCGACGCCGGTCACGGCGCCGCCGCCGGCGACGATGGTAATCGGGTCGCAGGCGCCGAGGGCAAGCGCCGCCAACATGGCGATGGGAACGGCAATGATCGAACGCGGGCGTAACATCATGGCCAAGTCTCCTTGGTTCGGGTCGACGTGGACGCCCGCCGGTCAGGGGCGCCAAGCATCCATTATATGACGCGGCCAGCGGCCCGGCACCACCAGCACCGCGTCGAAGCGCAGATTCAAGGCGGCGATGCCCGGGTGGCGGGCGACATAGACCTCGGCCGCGCGGACGATCCGCCGGCGCTGGCCGGCCTGCAGCGCGTAGGCGGCGTCCATGGCGGTGGGGCGGCGCTTGACCTCGATCGCCACCAGATTTTGCCCGCGGCGGGCGATGATGTCGATCTCGCCCGCCGGGCAGCGCCAGGAGCGGGCAACGATGCGGTAGCCCTTGGCGCGCAACAGCCAGGAGGCGATGGATTCCGCCCAATGGCCGGCCCGGACCGCCTTTAGCCGTTCAGGCGTCGCCATCGGGGGGACCGCGCAGTTGCAAGGCGCGGGCGTAGACTTGCCGCCGGGGCATTCCGGTGGCGGCCGCCACCTCCGCCGCCGCCTCACGCAGGCTGACCCGCGCCAGGGCCTCGCGCAGCGCCTCGTCCACCGCGTCGGGGCCAAGCGCCGGGGCCGCATGTGGCGGTTCGACGACGACGACGATTTCGCCCTTCGGCGCGCCGGCCTGAAGGTAATGCGCGGCCAGTTCGCCCAGGGTGGCGCGGCGCACCTCCTCGAAAAACTTGGTCAGTTCGCGCGCCACCGCGGCCCGCCGCGTGGACCCCAGGACCGCCGCCATGTCGGCCAGGGCCGGGCCAAGGCGGCGGGGGCTCTCCAAGAACACCAGCGTCGCCGGAACGGCGGCGAGGCCGCCTAGTTCCGATCGCCTGCGCCCGGATCGGGGGGGCAAAAATCCGGCGAAGAAAAAACGATCCGTGGGCAGGCCGGCGACGCAAAGGGCCGCCATGACCGAGGACGCGCCAGGAATGGCGATCACCTTCGCCCCGGCGCCCACCGCCGCATCAACCAATTTGTAACCTGGATCGGAAATCAATGGCGTGCCGGCATCGGTCACCAGCGCCAGGCGCTGGCCGGCCGCCAGACGGCGCAACAATTCGGGCCGCACTTTCGCCGCATTGTGTTCATAATAGGCGATCAACGGCGCGCGGATGGAGAAATGCGTCAGCAATTTGCGCGTCACGCGGCTGTCTTCGCAGACGATGGCGTCCACGGCGCCAAGCACGTCGAGGGCTCGGCGCGTGATGTCGCCGAGATTGCCGATCGGCGTCGACACAATGTAGAGGCCGGGCTCGAGTTTGGCGGCCTGGACACGCTTGGCCGCCGCCCAAATTTCAGGCGCCGTCTTGGAGGACGTGGTTGAGCTCTCGTCGGTCATTGCCTGCCCGCGCGCGCCAAATCGGCGCGCGCTTCTTCCTGTGGGCGATGCTCGCCGGCCTCGCCGCCTGTGGGACCGTAACCGAGCGGCCCGTGCCGGCGCAATCGCCGGTGGTGACGCCAGCCCCGGCGCCGGCGCCGGCGATGGACATAACGGCGCCACTCGACGCGCCACCGATCACCGTGGCGCCGGTCGAAGTCGCGCCGCCGTCATCGCCGGCGGAAGCCTTGGCGGCGCCGGGCCTGGTCCGGGTGGCGGTGCTGGTGCCGCTCAGCGGCCCCAACGCGGCGATCGGCAAGGCGCTGCTGGAAGCGGCGCAATTGGCGCTGTTCGATCAGAAAGACGACCGCATCGTGCTGCTGCCGCGCGACACCCGCGGCACGCCGCAAGGGGCGGAGGCGGCGGCGCGCGCGGTTCTGAACGAAGGGGTGCAGGTCATCCTCGGGCCGCTGTTCGCCCAGTCGGTGGCGGTGGTCGCGCCGCTGGCGCGGCTGCGGGGCGTTCCGCTGATCACTTTTTCCAACGATCGCTCGGTGGCGGGCGGGGGAGTCTACGTCTTCGGCCTGGTGCCGGGGGCGCAAGTGGAGCGCGTCATCGGCGTCGCGGTCCGGCGCGGCCTGCTGCGCCTGGCGGTGCTGTCGCCCGAATCGCCCTATGGACGCGCGACGCTGACGGCGGCGACCGACGCCACGCTCCGCTATGGCGGGCAGGTGGTGGCAAGCCAGACCTACCCGCCGGAACAGGCGGACCTCTCGGCCCTGGTGCGCCGCTTCACCAATCACGATGCGCGCCGGATGATGCTGGACGAGCAACGCAAGCTGCTGCTGGCGGCGGGCGACGAGCCGGCGCGCCAGGCGCTGCGCCGGCTGGAGGGCGTGGACACGGCCGGCGACGCGGGATTCGACGCCCTGCTGCTGCCCGAAGGCGGCGCCCGGCTGCGGGCGCTGGCGCCGCTTTTCCCCTATTACGACATCGATCCGAAAAAGGTGCGCTTCCTCGGCACGTGGCTGTGGGGCGAACCGGGGATCGGTACCGAGTCGGCGCTGGTGGGCGGCTGGTTCGCCACCCCGCCGACGGACTTGGCGCGCCGATTCGATCAACGCTTCCAGGCCAGTTACGGGCGCGCGGCCCCGCGCCTGGCCAGCCTCGGCTACGATGCCGTGGCGCTGGTGGCGGCGCTGGCGCGCGACGGCAACCCGCGCCCCTTCCGCGCCACGGCGTTCATGGACCCGAGCGGATTCGCCGGCTACAACGGCATTTTCCGCTTCGTCGGCGAAGGGGTGGCGGAACGGGGCCTGGCGGTGGTGGAAGTGCAGGCGAACAATCTGCGGGTCATCGATCCGGCGCCGACCACGTTCCAGACGCCGGTCAATTAATTCCCGCGCAACAGCTCGGCCAACACCGCGTCGAGCAGCAGCCGGCCGCGGTCGGTGGCGGCAAGGCGGCGCCCATTGCGGCGGAGCAAACGGCGCTCCCGCAACAGCCGCAGGCACTTGTCGGCCACCATGTTCTCGAAGGGAGCGCCCACCTGGCGGGCAAAGTTGTCGAGGTCGATCCCTTCCCGCAACCGCAACCCCATGAGCAGCGCTTCGCTCGCCCGCTCGTCGAGGGCAATGGGTTCGTCGGCCTCGCTGCCATGGCCCGCTTTTTCCACTTCGGCCAGCCAGGTCTCGGGCTTGCGCCACTGGCGGGTGGCGCGGCGGGAATCGGCTTCACCGAAGCGCCCATGGGCGCCGGGGCCGATGCCCACATAGTCGCCATAGCGCCAATAGGTCAGGTTGTGCCGGCATTCGCCCCCGGGCGCGGCGTGGTTCGAAATCTCATAGGCCGGCAGGCCGCGCGCGGCGCACAAAGCTTGAGTGGCGGCGTAAAGCGCGGCCAGGCTGTCGGCGGGCGGCGCCTGCCACGCGCCGCGGGCGACCTGGCCGGCGAAAGCGGTTCCGTCTTCGATGGTGAGCGTGTAGAGCGACAGATGATCGCCCGCCATGGCCAGCGCTTGGCCCAGTTCCTCGCGCCAGGCGGCCAAGGTTTGCCCTGGCCGGCCGTAAATCAGATCGAAGGAGTAGCGGGGGAAAATTCCGGCCGCCAGTTCCACCGCCCGGCAAGCCTCGGCCGCGCCGTGGCCGCGGCCGAGGAATTTGAGCGCCGCGTCGTCCAGCGACTGCACGCCGAGGGAAACGCGGTTGACGCCGGCGGCGCGAAAGGCGGCGAGACGCGCCGCTTCGACGGAAGTGGGATTGGCCTCCAAGGTGATTTCCACGTCCTCCGATGGCGGCCAATGAAAGCGCGCGCGCTCGATCAGCGCCGCAACGGTTTCGGGCGCCATCAGCGAGGGCGTGCCGCCGCCGAAGAAAATGCTGGTGAGCGCGCGGGCCGGCGCGCGGGCGGCGAAATGATCGAGCTCCGCCAACAAGGCGCGCCGCCAGCGCGCGTGGTCCACGCCGGCGCGCACATGGCTGTTGAAGTCGCAATAGGGGCATTTGGCCAAACAGAACGGCCAATGCACATAGAGCCCGAAGCCGGGATCGGGCGCGGCCACTCGTTTTGTTGCGCCAGGCTCCTGATCAAGCGCCTGGCGTGGCGCTTTAAGGCGCGAGGCAGGCTTCGATAAGCCGGCGGAAGGCGCGGGCGCGGTGACTGATCGCATGTTTGGCGTCGGGCTCCATCTCGCCGAAGGTCAGCGGGCCTGGCGAAGGCACGAACATGGGATCATAGCCGAAACCGCGCTCGCCGCGCGGCGGCCAAACAAGCGTGCCCTCGACGCGCCCCTCGAAGACGCGGCAATGCCCGTCGGGCCAACAGAGGGAGAGAGCGCAGACGAAGGCGGCCGAGCGGTCGGCCGAGCCGCTGGCCGCGAGGTCGCTCCAGACGCGTTTCATCGCCAAGCCAAAATCCTTGCTGGGGCCGGCCCAGCGGGCGGAAAAGATGCCCGGCGCGCCCGCAAGCGCGGCAACTTCGAGGCCTGAGTCGTCGGCCAGCGCGGCAAGGCCGCTGGCGGCGGTGGCGGCGCGCGCCTTCAGCTCCGCGTTGGCAATGAAGGTCGAGCCGGTTTCTTCCGGCTCCGGGAGGCTGAGGTTCGCGGCGGACTGGGCATGAACGCCGAAGGGGCGGAGCAGGTCGCCGATCTCGCGCACCTTGCCCGGGTTGTGGCTGGCGATTACCAGAGGGCCAGCCGCCAGTTGGCGTTCCATATGGCTTCAGGCCGCGGCGGCGGCCAGCTTCTGCAGGGCCACAAGCTCGGAGATGCCGGCCTTGGCCAGGCCCAGCATGGCGGCGTATTCGGCTTCGCCGAAGGTCGCTTTTTCGGCGGTGGCCTGGATTTCGATGATCGCGCCCTCGCCGGTGAAGACGAAATTGGCGTCGGCGTCGGCGTTGGAATCCTCGGCGTAGTCGAGGTCGAGCACCGGCTCGCCCTTGTAGAGGCCGCAACTTACCGCCGCCACATGGCCCTTGAGGGGCACCTTGGTCATGATCTTCTGGCGCACCATGGCGGCGAAGGCGGCGTGGAGCGCCACCCAGGCGCCGGTGATGGCGGCGGTGCGGGTGCCGCCATCGGCCTGAAGGACGTCGCAATCGATCTTGATCTGGCGCTCGCCGAAGCCCTCGAGGTCGGTGACGGCGCGGAGCGAGCGGCCGATGAGGCGCTGGATTTCCTGGCTGCGGCCCGACTGATGCCCGCGCGTCGCCTCGCGGTCGGAGCGCGTGGGGGTCGAGCGGGGCAGCATGCCGTATTCGGCGGTGACCCAGCCCCGCCCGGTGTTGCGCAGGAAGGGCGGGACGCGCTCCTCGACGCTGGCGGCGCACAGCACATGGGTGTCGCCGAAGCGCGCCAGGCACGAGCCCTCGGCGAACTTGGCGAAGCCGGGCTCGAGACGCACGGCGCGAAGCTGATGGGCGGCGCGCCCGGACGGACGCATGAGGCTATTCCTTGCGGTTGCTAGTGTCGTGGTTCCGAAGTTTGCCCAATCAACGATAGCGGACGCTAGGCAAACTTCGGAACCTGAACGACACTAGATATCAATACGTTGCTAGTGTCCCTGTGATTCTGAAATTCGTTCCGCGCGCGATATCGAACTCTGGCGAATTTCAGAATCGGGACACTAGCGGGGGCCATGTCTAGCCCGACCGAAAGCGCGCGTCCACTTGCGTCGACGATCTGCTTGCGTTGACGATGGCGGCCGCGGTCCTTACATACTAGCGCACTCACACAAACGCACTGGGCGCTGTCGCCGCGGGCGAACATTCATGTTGGTGCAGGAACTTAACGAACGCAGCCGGGAGATCTTCCGAACCATCGTCGAGACCTATATGGAGACCGGGTCGCCGGTGGGCTCGCGGCTGCTGTCCAAGCTCCTCGACACGCGGCTGTCGCCGGCGTCGATTCGCAGCGTCATGGCCGACCTGGAGGGCGCGGGACTTCTTTTCGCGCCCCACACCTCGGCGGGGCGGCTGCCGACGGATCGGGGCTTGCGCATGTTCGTCGACGGGCTGCTGGAAATCGGCGACCTGACCGAGAGCGAGCGCCAATCCATCGAGGGCCGCTGCGCCAGCGTCGGGCGCAATTTGCAGGAGGTGATGACCGAGGCGACGACGGCGCTGTCGGGCCTGTCGGGATGCGCCGGGCTGGTGATGGCGCCGAAATACCAGGGGGCGCTCAAGCAGGTGGAGTTCATCGAGCTGGCGCCGGGGCGGGCGCTGGTGGTGATGGTCAGCGAATCCGGGATGGTGGAAAACCGCCTGGTGGACCTGCCGCTGGAGATGACCCCCTCGGCGCTGACGGAAGCCGGCAACTTCCTTTCCGCGCGTTTGCGCGGCCGCACCATGGCGGAGGCGCAGAAGGAGATCCTGGCGGAACTGGCGAACCGGCGGGCGGAGTTGGACGAACTGACCAGCAAGGTGGTCGCCGCCGGCCTCGCCATATGGAGCGGCGAGCAGGAACGCTCGACGCTGATCTTGCGCGGCCAGGCCAATCTGCTGGGCGAGTTCGAGGGCATCGGCGACATCGAGCGCATCCGCGTGCTGTTCGAGGAGCTGGAGCGGAAGCAGGACCTGCTGCGCCTCATCGACGTGGCCGAGGGCGGCCAAGGGGTGCGCATTTTCATCGGTTCGGA
>CAZIVY010000374.1:0-3588 GCA_964542505.1 uncultured Rhodospirillaceae bacterium | reverse complement strand
CCGCATCTGGACCAAGGCGGCGGTGGACGTGGCGCTCCACGACCTGCACGCCAAGGCGTTGGGCGTCCCGCTCACCGATCTCCTCGGCGGACGCCTGATGGACGAGGTGCCGGTGATCGGGGCGGTCATCGGCATGGCGGCGCCGGACGCCATGGCGCGCCTCGCCGCCGAACAAGCCGAGGCCGGTTTCGCGGCGGTGAAAATCAAGATCGGCGAAACCATCGCCGCCGACCTGGCCCGCGTGTCGGCGGTGCGCGACGCGATCGGCCCCGGCGTGCGGCTCCGGGTCGACGCCAACGACCACTACCGTCCCGCCGACGCCGTAACCCTGGTGCGCGCCATCGAGCGCTACGACATCGACCATGTGGAGCAGCCGGTGTCGCGCGGCGATCTTCTCGGCCTGGCCGAATTGCGCCGCTCCGTCGGCGTGCCCATTTGCAGCGACGACGCGGTGGCGACGCCGCGCGACGCCATGACGCTGGCCCGCCTCGGCGCTGCCAGCCGCGTCAAGGTCAAGGTCTCCAAGCATGGCCTGGAAGGGGCGGCGCTGATCATTGGAATGCTGGAGGCGGCGGGAATCGGCTGCGTGCTTGGCCAGGTCTTTCAGATGGGCCTCGCCTCGCTCGCCGAAGCGCAACTGGCCGCCTGCGCCTCGAACCTCATTCCGCCCCACGAGTTCGGCTCGCTCGCCGCCATCGGCGCCGACACCGATATCATTAGCAACCGGCTGCGTCCGCGCCCCGGGTTCTTCCGCCTGGCCAGCGGCCCCGGCCTTGGCGCCGAGATCGACTGGCCGGCGATCGAGCGGCTCCGCACCGACGCGGTGGGCCGCGCCCGCGCTCCGGCATGAACAAGGCCACCGCATGAACAAGGCCACCGCATGAACTTGAATGGCGAACGGATCATGGCCGGCGTTTTCGGCCTTGTCGGCCTGTTGTGGGCGAGCCAGGCGCTGCGCTTGAACTATTGGGGCGACTTCGCGCCCGGCACCGGCTTCCTGCCCTTTTGGCTGGGGTCGATCATGGCGGTGCTGGCGGTCCTGTTCCTGATCGCCTCGCGCCATTCGCGGCCGGTGGAAATGGAATCCGCGCACCCGCGGCGCCCGCTCGTCGTCGGCGCCGGCTTGCTGGCCTGCGTCGCCATCATCGGCCATGTGGGCTTCGTGGTCGCGGTGGGAGCGTTTATCGCCTTCCTGCTGCTGGCGGTGGAGCGCCGGCCGGCGGCGCAATCGGCGGCGGTGGCGCTCGGAACGCCGCTGGTGCTTTTTCTTATCTTCAAGACCTGGCTGCGCGTGCCGCTGCCCGTCGGGCCTTGGGGCTTCTGATCATGCGGGACTCTTGAGTCATGGAAACCTTGGCCCTGCTCGGTAACGGTTTCGCGCTGGTATTGACGCCGAAATTCTTGATGTTCTGCGTCGCCGGGGTGCTGCTCGGCCAGATCATCGGCATACTGCCGGGCATCGGGCCGGCGGCCGGCATCGCCATTATGCTGCCGCTGACCTTCGGCGGCGATCCCATCGCCTCCACCATCATGTTCGCCGGCATCTATTACGGCGCCTATTACGGCGGCACCATCACCTCGGTGCTGGTGCGCATCCCCGGCGAATCGGCGACGGTGATGACCAGCATCGACGGCCACGAACTGGCCCGCCAGGGCCGCGCCGGCGCGGCGCTCGGCATCGCGGCGATAGCCTCCTTCATCGCCGGCACCGCCGGCACCTTCGGCCTCATGGTGGCGGCGCCGGCGCTGGCGCAGGTGGCGCTGGCCTTCGGCCCGCAGGAATATCTGGTGCTGGTGGCGCTCGGGCTGTGCTCGCTCGCCATCGTTTCCGGCTCGGTGCTCAAGGGCCTGATCATGGGCGTCGCCGGACTGGCGCTGGCCACCATCGGGACCGATCCCCAGGGCGGGAACCAGCGTTTCACCTTCGACCAGCTTTGGCTGCTGGACGGGATCGACTTCATCGTGCTCGCCGTGGCTTTTTTCGGCGTCGGCGAGGTGCTGGCGAGCGTCGAGCAGCCGGCCCCCAATGCCGACGCCGCCCGCGTCATGGGAAGCGTCTATCCCACCTATGCCGACTGGCTCGCCAGCCGCTGGGCGATCCTGCGCGGCGCCGCCATCGGCTTCTTCGTCGGCGTCCTGCCGGGCGCCGGCGCCACCATCGCCTCCTTCATCGCCTACGCGGTGGAGAAGAAGGTTTCGAAGACCCCCGAACGCTTCGGCAAGGGCGCCATCGAGGCGGTGGCGGCGCCGGAAGCGGCCAACAACTCCGCCTCCGCCGGCGCCATGGTGCCCATGTTCGCGCTCGGCATTCCCGGATCGAACACCACCGCCGTGATGCTGGGGGCGCTGATCATGTTCGGCTTGCGCCCCGGCCCCGCGCTGTTCGAGCAGAACCCGGAATTCGTCTGGGCCATTGTCGCCAGCATGTATGTGGGCAATGTGCTGCTGCTCATCCTCAATTTGCCTCTGGTGGGACTGTTCGCGTACATGGTGAAGGTCCCCTATGGGGTGCTCTACCCGATCGTCCTGGCGCTTTGCATCGCCGGCGTTTACAGCCATTCGAACAGCGTCGACGACCTGTGGTTCATGTGCGCCTTCGGGGCCATGGGCTATTTCATGCGCAAATACGATTACTCCGCCGCCCCCCTGGTGCTGGGCCTGGTGCTCGAGCCCTTGCTGGAAAACGCGTTGCGCCAGTCGATGACGCTCTCGCACGGCAGTTTGACGTTCCTGTTCACCCGGCCGGTGGCGTTCTCGCTCCTGCTGGTGACGCTGCTGATCCTGGTAACGCCCTGGGTCGCCGGCTTCATGCGCCGCCGGATCGGCGTTTAGGGGCCACGGGCATGGATCTGAAGGAGCGCATCGGCATCGATCTCGGGCGCCGCGTGGCGCTCGAGGAAGGCGTCGCCTGGGCCGCGCGCCACGGGGTCCGCTACATCGACTGCGAGATCGACACCGCCCCCAACGAATTGCGCTCCTACCTCGAGGGGCCGCGCGCCGGCGCGGTGCGCGCCGAATGCGAGCGCCGCGGCGTGCGCCTTGGCCTGCATACTTTATCGGCGGTCAACATCGCCGAGACCTCGCCCTTCGTCGCCCCGGCGGCGGACGAGTATCTGCGCGCCTATGTCGACGCCGCCGCGCGGCTTGGCGCCGGCTGGATCGTCGTCCATGGCGGCTTCCACTTCACCGGCGACTACGCCGCCCGGCGCGCGTCGTCCCTGGCGCGGCTGGAACGGACGCTGCCGCACGCCGAAGAAAAGGGCGTGCGCCTGCTGCTGGAAAACTTGAACAAGGAGCCCGACGGCGCCGAGGTGCATTACCTCGGCCACAGCCTGGAGGAATGCCGGTTCTATTTCGGTCGGATGAAAAGCGCTTTTCTCGGCTGGGCCTTCACCGCCAACCACGCCCATTTCGAGCCCGAGGGCATCGACGGCTTCATCGACGGGATGGACGTCGCGCGGGCGGTCGAGGTGCGGCTGGCGGATAACGGCGGCAAGGTCGAGGAGCACTTGTACCCCGGCCAGGGCACGGTCGATTTTCGCCGCCTCTTCCGGCGCCTCGAGGGCGCGGGCTTCCGCGGCCACTACA
>CAZIVY010000373.1:0-1803 GCA_964542505.1 uncultured Rhodospirillaceae bacterium | reverse complement strand
CCGCCACCATCGGGGCGACGCCGCTGGTGCGCGTGATGAAGCTCGCCGCCGCCGCCGGCGCCAAGGCGGAAATCCTGGCCAAGCTGGAGTTCTTCAATCCCTTGGGCTCGGTCAAGGACCGCATCGGCGCCGCCATGATCGCGGCCTTGGAGGATGCGGGGAAGATCGCGCCCGGCGGCACGCTGATCGAACCGTCTTCGGGCAATACCGGCATCGCGCTCGCCTTCATTTGCGCCGCCAAGGGCTATCGCCTGATCCTGGTGATGCCGGAAAGCATGTCGCTGGAGCGGCGCAAGATGCTGAAGCTGCTGGGCGCCGAACTGGTGCTGACGCCGGCCGATCAAGGCATGCGCGGCGCCATTCGCCGGGCCGAGGAGATCAAACTCGGCATCCCCAATTCCGCCATCCCGCAGCAATTCGAGAACCCGGCCAATCCGGCGATACACCGCGCCACCACCGCCGAGGAGATTTGGGCCGACACCGCCGGCCGGGTCGATGCCGTGGTCTGCGGCGTCGGCACCGGCGGCACGCTCACCGGGGTCGGTCAGGTGCTCAAGCAACGCAAGCCCGGACTTCGCATGATCGCGGTGGAGCCAGAGGACAGCGCCGTCCTGTCCGGGGGCGCGCCGGGGCCGCACAAGATTCAAGGCATCGGCGCCGGGTTCGTGCCGGCGATCCTCGACCGCTCGCTCATCGACGAGATTCTCACCATCGGCAACGAAACCGCGTTCGAGACCGCGCGCCAGGCGGCGCGCCTGGAGGGAATCCCTTGCGGCATTTCCTCCGGCGCCGCGCTGGCGGCGGCCTTGGAGGTCGGCCAGCGCCCCGCCATGGCCGGCAAGTGCATCGTGGTCATCGTCGCCGATTTCGCCGAGCGCTATCTTTCCACGGCGTTGTTCGATGGCTTGTAGTCTGCTGACACTGACATATTGTTCCGTCCCTTCGTCATGCCCGCCCCCGGGCTCTTCGACCCGGGGGTGATCCGGGCATCCATGATCGGTAGATCGCCGGGTCACCCCCGGACTGTGATCCGGGGGCGGCGATGACGGATGGATGGTGGGGCTATCGAATGCTGGAAACACAACAGTAGCAGATGCAATTCCGCGACGATCAACTCGAGCGCTACGCCCGCCATGTGATCTTGCGCGAAGTGGGCGGCGCCGGACAGCAGAAGCTCATGCGCGCTCGCGTGCTGGTGGTGGGCGCGGGGGGTCTTGGCTCGCCGGTGATCCTTTATCTCGCCGCCGCCGGCGTCGGCGCCATCGGGGTGGTGGACGACGACCGGGTGTCGCTCTCCAATTTGCAACGCCAGATCGCCCATTCGACCGATCGCGTCGGCCAGCCGAAGCCGGCCTCGGCCGCGCTGTCGGCCCGCGCCATCAACCCCGATACGCGGATTGTCGAGCACCCGGTGCGCCTGACCGCCGCCAACGCCGAAGCGCTGATCGGCGGCTACGATCTGGTGGCCGACGGCAGCGACAATTTCGCTACCCGCTTTTTGGTCAACGACGCCTGCTATCTAGGGCGCAAGACGCTGGTGACCGCGGCCATTCTCCAGTTCGATGGCCAGCTCGCCACCCACAAGGCCTATCTGGGCGAACCGCACCCCTGCTACCGCTGCCTCTTCCGCGAGCCGCCGCCGCGCGGCCTGACGCCGTCCTGCGCCGACGCCGGCGTGCTCGGCGCGCTGGCCGGAGCCGTCGGCAGCTTGCAGGCGGTGGAGGTGCTGAAGGAGCTGCTGGGCATCGGCGTCAGCATGTCCGGGCGGCTGCTCATCTTCGACGCCCTCTCCACCACCTTCCG
>CAZIVY010000372.1:0-2222 GCA_964542505.1 uncultured Rhodospirillaceae bacterium | reverse complement strand
CGGCGCCGGCCGGGAAATGGATTTATCGGCCTTTCGCGGCCGCGTGGTGCTGGTCAATCTGTGGGCGACGTGGTGCGCCCCCTGCCGCGCCGAGATGCCGGGGATCGATCGCCTGCAAGGCGAAATGGGCGGCCCCGATTTCGCCGTCGTCGCCATCTCCCAGGACCGCGCCGGGCCCGACAAGGCGCAGGCCTTTCTCGATGATCTCGGGGTCAAGAACCTAAAGCTCTATATCGACGACACCATGCGCTCGGCGCGCCAGTTCGGCGCCACCGGCCTGCCGGTCACCTTCCTGCTCGACCGCCAGGGGCGCGAGGTGGGCCGCCTCATCGGTCCGGCCGAATGGGACAGCCCGGAGGCCATGCGCCTGATCCGCCACTTCATCGATCCTGGCGCGCCCAAAAGCACCCAGCGCTGACGCCGGCCCTTCGAGACGGCCGCCCGGGCGCCGCAGGCGCCCTCACCTATATGATTGGCGCGCAAAGCGCGCTGGGCGGCCTCCTCGGGGCGAACGGGCACAAGAGAAACCGTTCGTGGTGAGGGCTAGCGGATCTCCATGACGTAGGGGCGGGTTTGAAACCCGCCCCTACACGGCATGAACATCCGTGAGCGTCTCGAACCATGAACGGCGCGATCCAGCCTGATGGGAAGCTGCCTTATACCAAGACCCGCTGTTCCCAGCTCGTCATGCCCGCGCTTGTCGCGGGCATCCATGTCTTAAAATTCGAACTAGATCAAAGACATAGATGGCCGGGTCTTCGCCCGGCCATGACGAATCGGAGAGTCATCGTCAATGAGAGTTGGTATTAGTGCGCTTCCTCCCAGTTGTCGCCGACGCCGATTTCCACCGGCAAGGGCAGGCTGAATTGCGCCGCCCCTTCCATCGCTTTTTTCACCACCGCGCGGGTGGCGGCGACTTCCGCCTCCGCCACCTCGAACAGCAGTTCGTCGTGCACCTGCAGGAGCAGCCGCGCCTTGAGGTTCAGTTCCGCCAGCGCCGCCGGCAGGCGGATCATGGCCCGCTTGACCACGTCGGCGGCGGTGCCCTGCAAGGGCGCGTTGATGGCCGCGCGCTCGAAAAATCCGCGCTCCGCCGGGTTGCGGCTGTTGATGCCGGCCACGTGGCAGCGCCGGCCGAACAAGGTGGTGACATAGCCCTGCTCGCGCGCCAGCTTCTTGGTCGCCTCCATATAGGCGCGGATGCCGGGATAGCGCTCGAAATAGGCGTCGATGTAGCGCGCCGCCTCCTTTTGCGGAATGCCAAGCTGGTTGGCCAGGCCGAAGGGGCTGATGCCGTAGATGATGCCGAAATTAATCGCCTTGGCGGCGCGGCGCACATTGGGGTCCATGCCTTCGGGCTTGACGCCGAACACTTGCGCCGCGGTCAGCGCGTGGATGTCCACGCCGTCGCGGAAGGCCTGCTTCAAGGGGCCGATATCGGCCATGTGGGCGAGCAGGCGAAGCTCGATCTGCGAATAATCCGCCGACATGAGCTTGTGGCCGGGATCGGCGATGAAGGCGCGGCGGATCTTGCGCCCTTCCTCGGTGCGGATGGGGATGTTCTGCAGATTGGGGTCGGAGGAGGCGATGCGGCCCGTCGACGTCGCCGCCATGGCGAACGAGGTGTGCACGCGGCCGGTCACCGGGTCGATCTGTTGCGGCAGCGCGTCGGCATAGGTGCCTTTCAGCTTTTGCAACTGCCGCCAGTCGAGCACCAGGCGCGGCAGCTCGTGCCCGAGTGAAGCAAGGTTTTCCAGCACGTCGGCGCCGGTGCCCCAGGCGCCGGCCTTGCCTTTCTTGCCCCCGGCCAGCGACAGCTTGTCGAACAGGATTTCGCCCAACTGCTTGGGCGAGGCGAGATTGAAGGTCTCGCCGGCCGCGCGCTGGGCCTGCCCTTCGAGCTCGGCCATCCGGCGGGCGAAGTCGGTGGAAAGCCCTTTCAGCGCGGCGGGATCGACGCGCACGCCGGCGCGCTCCATGGCCGCGATCACCGGCGGCAGCGGCCGTTCCACCGTCTCGTAAAAGCCCACCATGCGCTCGGCCAGCAGCCGCGGCCGGAACGCCAGGTAGAGCCTGAGCGTCACGTCGGCGTCCTCGGCGGCGTAGTCGCGGGCGCGCGAAAGCCCCACCTCGGCGAAGCCGATCTGCTTCTTGCCGGTCTTGGTCACCTGGTCATAGGTGATGGTGGCGTGGCCGAGATGCAGCGCGCTCAACTCGTCCAT
>CAZIVY010000371.1:0-3927 GCA_964542505.1 uncultured Rhodospirillaceae bacterium | reverse complement strand
CAGAAGCGGACATATGATGTGCTACAAACCGCGGACATCTTCACGCGCTACCGACACTGAAATACCTTTCAGGCGCGCCGGGCGGCGCGGCCGCCCTCACGTTTACATCAGGCGCGCAAAGCGCGCCGGGCGGCGCGGATGAGATCGGCGGCCTTTTCGGCGATCATCATGGTGGGCGAGTTGGTGTTGCCCGAGGTGATGGTGGGCATCACGGAAGCGTCGGCGATGCGCAGGCCGGCCAGGCCGCGCACGCGCAAGGCGTCGTCCACCACCGCCAGGGGATCGTTGCCCATGCGGCAGGTGCCCACCGGGTGAAAGATGGTGGTGCCGATGTCGCCGGCGGCGCGCGCCAATTCCTCGTCGCCCCGGATGTCGACGCCGGGCTTGAACTCCTGGGGCGAAAAGCGCGCCAGCGCCGGCGCGGCGCATATGCGCCGGGTGAGGCGGATGGATTGGGCGGCGACCTGCCGGTCGGCCGCGGCGGTCAAGTAATTCGGCCTTATGGCGGGGGGCGCCGCCGGATCGGGGCTCTTGATCCGAATTGTTCCCCGGCTTTCGGGACGCAGATTGCACACCGAGGCGGTGAAGGCGGGAAAGGGGTGCAGCGGCTCGCCGAAGCGCTCCAGCGTCAGCGGCTGCACGTGATATTCCAGATTGGGCGTGGCGCGGGACGGATCGCTGCGGGCGAAGGCGCCGAGTTGGCTTGGCGCCATGCTCAGCGGCCCGCTGCGGAACAAGCCGTATTCGACCGCCATGGCGGCGCGGCGCCAGAACGACTGGGTTAGTTCGTTCAAGGTGGGGACGCCGGCGACCTTGAAGGCGAGGCGGATTTGAAGGTGGTCCTGCAGGTTCGCGCCCACGCCCGGCAGCGCCAGGCGGCAGGCAATGCCGTGCTCGGCCAGTAAATCGGGCGGGCCAATGCCGGACAGTTGCAAGAGCTGCGGCGTGGCGACGGCGCCGGCGGCCATCACCACTTCGCCGCTGGCTTCGGCGACAAAGCGGCCGCCGCCGCGCCGGTAGCGCACGCCGCTGACGCGCCCGCCGGCGAAGGTCAGCGCCTCGGCGTGGGCGCCGGTGATGATGCTGAGATTGGGACGCCCGCGCGCCGGGCGCAGGAAGGCCTTGGCCGCGGTCCAGCGCACGCCGCGGCGCTGGGTGACCTGGAAATAGCCGCAGCCGAAATTGTCGCCGCGGTTGAAGTCGTCCACCGGCGGGATGCCGGTCTCGGCGGCGGCGGCGCGGAAGGCGTCGAGGATTTCCCAGCGCACGCGCGGTTCCTCCACCCGCCATTCGCCGCCGGCCCCGTGCATGTCGTCGGCGCCGTGGGCGTAGTCTTCCGACTTCTTGAAGTAGGGCAGCACGTCCTCCCAGCTCCAGCCCACATTGCCGAGCTGGCGCCAGTGGTCGTAGTCGGCCGCCTGGCCGCGCATGTAGATCATGCCGTTGATGGCCGACGAGCCGCCCAGCACCTTGCCGCGCGGGTAGTTGAGCGCGCGGCCGTTCAATCCCGCTTCCGGCTCGGTCTTCAGGCACCAGTCGGTGCGCGGGTTGTTCATGGTGCGCAGATAGCCGACGGGGATGTGAATCCAGATATAGCCGTCGCCGCCGCCGGCTTCGAGGAGCGCCACGCGCACGTCCGGATCGGCGCTCAGCCGGTTGGCGAGCACGCAGCCCGCCGTGCCGGCGCCGACGACGACGTAATCGAAACGGCCAATGGAGGTGGCGTCGGTCATGCTTCGGGCGGCCCTAGCTTTACCAGCAGAGAGGCGACAACAGCGTGAAGGTCGGGCAAGGATTTCTTTGCGATTTGCCAAACGCGGTGATGCTCAACCACGTCATAACCATGGATCAGGATATTGCGAAAGGCGATTATGGCGTGGACGTTGGGAATGCTACTCGCGAGTTCAGGATCGGCCTTGGACAGTTTGACCAAGGCCTCGCCGATGATTCCAAACTTCCGCTCCACGGCGGCGTGAACGACTTCATTCCGCGAATAGGCCCGAAGGTCCATTCCAGCGATAAACTCTTGGATCGCCTCGGCGGCTTTTTGAATGTCCCACAGGTAGGCGCGCGCATCATGATGCATAGACGACCTCGCGCGAGCGATTGATTCCGGCGCGAATGTAGGGGTTCTTGATCGAGCCGGGTTCGACAAGATCGACCGGACGGCCCAGCAATTTTTCCAGCGCTTCGGCGAGGCCGAAAAACTGTTCCAGCGCGGACAGACCGCTGTCCGGCTTGAATTCGACCAGGAAGTCGGCGTCGCTTCTGGCCGGCTCGAAATCGACCCCGCGCGCGGCGGAGCCGAAAACCTCAAGGCGCGCCACGCCGTAACGTAGGCATAGCGCGATCAGCTCTTGCCGCTTATCCGCGATCTCGGCATGCATGATGGCCCCGCATCGATCCTCGGACAGAATATGCCATTTGGTCGATCATCGCGCGAGGGCCTCGGCGGAAATCTCGGCGCGGCCGTGGTTGAGGGCGAGGACGCCCCGCGCCGGCACGCTGGCGCGGAAAGAGACCACATCGCCGTCGCGCCACATCTCGGTGCGGATGGTTTCGCCGGGATAGACGGGCGCGGAGAAGCGCACGTCCAGCGACCGCAAGCGGCCGGCGTCGTAGCCGCAAGCCTCGCGCAGCAGCGCGTGGGCGGCGACACCCAGGGTGCAAAGCCCGTGCAGTATGGGGCGCTCGAACCCGGCGCGGCGCGCCACTTCCGGGTCGGCGTGGAGCGGATTGACGTCGCCGCTCAGGCGGTAGATCAGCGCCGCCTGGGGCAGCGTCGGCAAGTCGCAGACCCAATCGGGCGGACGGCCGGGCAGGGGATGGGGCGGGGCGGCGGCTTCTCGCGCGCCGCCAAAACCGCCATCGCCCCGGCACAGGGTCGTGGAGGTGAGGGTGGCGAGCAGCGTGCCGCTGGCGCGGTCGCGCACCTCGCGCGCCGAGGTGAGCAACGCGCCCTTGCCGGCGCCCTTGTCGGACAGCCCGGTGACGCGCGTCGTTCCCACCACCTCGCCCGCCGGCGGCAGGGCCGCGTGCAGGCGCAACGTCTGGCCCACATGCAGCACTTGCGCCCAATCGACGCCGGTGGCCGGGTCCCGCAGCCAAAACCCCGGATGGGCCAGAACCACGGCCATGGAGGGCAATGCGGCAAGATCGCGCTCGTAGACGTAGCGCAATTGGCGCGGGTCGGTTGGATCGCTGCCGAGGCCGACGCCCAAGGCATAGAGAATCGTGTCGCGTTCCGTGTAACGGTGCGCCACGTCGGCGAGCTGCCAGTGGCGGAGCTTTTCGGGGTCGATCGCCATCGCCGCCGCCCGCCCCGTACCCTAAAGCGGGTCCCAGTTGAACACGTCGCCCGAGCGGTCTAGCGGATAGAACGAGGGGCGAAAGGCCGGCAGCATATGGTCGGCCAGGCTTTGCGCGCTCCAGCCCATCTCGCGGTGCACGGAGCGGAGCGGGCGCGACTGGCTCATCAGAAAAACCTCGTTGCCGCGCACGGCGAAGATCTGGCCGTTCACATCCTTGGCGGCGTCGGAAAGCAGGAACGCGGCCATGGGCGCGATCTTGGCCGCGGTCATCACTTTAAGTTTTTCCACCCGCGCCTGCTGTTCGGCGGTGTCGGTGGGGATGGAGCCGATCATGCGGCTCCAGGCGAAGGGGGAAACGCAGTTCGAGCGCACGCCGAAGCGCGCCATGTCGAGGGCGATGGATTTCGACAGCGCAGCGATGCCAAGCTTGGCGGCGGCGTAATTGGCCTGGCCCACGTTGCCCACCAGCCCCGAAGTCGAGGTCATGTGGACATAGGCGCCGTGGCCTTGCTCGCGGAACAGGGGCGCGGCGGCGCGGCTGACATAAAAGGAGCCGTTCAGGTGCACGCCGATGACGGCGCGCCATTCGTCGGGTTCCATCTTGTGGAAGATGCGG
>CAZIVY010000370.1:0-6941 GCA_964542505.1 uncultured Rhodospirillaceae bacterium | reverse complement strand
CACCGGCTGCTCCAGGCCGGGCTTGGCCGTGCCCTCGCCGATGGGGAGGAAGGAATATTCGCGGCCGTAACTGATCACCGGCCAGCCATGGTTCACGCCCGCCCGCGGCTGGTTGATTTCATCGCCGCCACGGGCGCCGTGTTCCACCGTCCACAGCGCGCCGGTCCTGGGATCAAGCGCCGCGCCCTGGACGTTGCGGTGGCCGAGCGACCAGATTTCGGGGCGGGCGCCGGGCCGGCCCACAAAGGGATTATCGGCGGGCACGCGCCCGTCGGCCTCGATGCGCACCACCTTGCCCACATGGCTGCCCAGGTCTTGCGCCAGCGCGCGGGTATCGCGGTCGCCCAAGGCGACGAACAGCCGCCCGTCGGCGGCGAAGACGAGGCGCGAGCCGAAATGTAGGCCGGTGGAAAGTTTCGGTTCCTGGCGGAAAATGACCGACACATCCGCCAAGCGTTCGCCGTCAAGGCGTCCGCGCGCCACCGCCGTGCCCGCGCCGCCGGGTCCCGCCTCGGAAAACGACAGATAGACGCGGCGGTTGTCGGCAAATCTGGGATCGAGGGCGACGTCCAAGAGCCCGCCTTGGCCGCTCGCGTACACTTCGGGCACGCCGGCAAGGGGCTTCGACAGCGCGCCGCCAGCAGCGACAAGACGAAGCCGGCCGGGGCGTTCGGTCACCAGCATGGCGCCATCAGGCAGGAAGGCCAGGCCCCAAGGATGCTCCAGTCCGGCGGCGACCACGGTCAGCCGCAGGCGGCCGTGTTCGCTGGGAAAGTCCTGCGCCCGCGCGCCCGGCGCCAGCGAAATCAGCAACACCGCAAGCGCCGCGCGCGCCATTGTCGCCCCAGCACCCGGAATCAGAAATGCCTGACACACCCTCCACCCTCGCCCTCCCCCACAAGGGGGGAGGGAATATCGGTGGCACGTCAAATACTTCTCCCTCCCCCTCGATGGGGGAGGCGCGAACGCCATGGCGTTCGCAGGGTGGGGGTGAGTCGCGCCTATGCGAGAGTGAGTGCTCATCGGGTCAGGGGTCATTGGCTTCCAAGGCCTCCATGTCGGCGTCGGAGAATCCGAAATGATGGCCGATCTCGTGGATCAGCACATGGCGAATAAGCTGGCTCAGGGATTCGCCGCTCTCGCACCAGAAATCGAGCAAGGGGCGGCGGTAGAGAAAGATCATGTCGGGCTCGCGCGGCAGATCGGCCGAGCCCTGGCGGTCGAGGCTGACGCCGCGGTAAAGCCCCAACAAGTCGAAGGGGGTTTCGAGGCCCATTTCGCCTTCGGTATCCTCGTCGGGAAACTCCTCGACCCGGATGGGCACCGAGGCAACGTGCCGGCGGAGTTCCTCGGGGATGGTTTCGAGCGCGGCGCGCCCCAACGCCTCGATCTCGTCCAGAGTCGGCGCTTTGTCGTTAATCATGGGATGAAAGTTAGCGCGTCTTGCCGGGGCGAACCAGCAGGGCCAGTATCGCCGCCATGCGGATTCTTGTGCTGGGCCTCGCAATGGCCGTGGCGGCGTGCGCCGCGCCGCCTTCGCCCCCGCCGGCCGCTCATGCGCGCTGGCTGGCGCCGGGGGCGATCGAGGTGCGCGCCAGCGCCGAGCGCGAACTGAGCGCGGCCGAACTTGTGTCGCCGGGCGGGCAAGCCACGCCGGCCCGGGGCATCGAGGTGAATGTGCGCCGCGCCGGCGCGGCGTTCCGCCCCGACATCGGCGTGCAGGTGGAAGGCGGATCGGGGAGCGGCGTCGATCCGTCGCTCAGCATCGGCCTGCCGGTCATGGCCCTTTTTCGCCGCCCGCCGCCGGCGATCGTGGAAAGCGTCGCGCTCATTGACGCGCCGGCGGAAGCGCCGGCCCGTCCCGATTGGCCGCTCTGGCGGTTGCGGCTGCGCTGGGGGCCGGCCGGCGCGGGCGCCATCTACCGCGAACTGCCGGTCCCGCCGCCGGAAAGCAGCGACCTCAGGCGGTAAAGCGCGTCCAGCGCCGCGCGCGGCGTCAGCCCGTCGAGGTCGATGCCGGCCAACGCGGTCTCGACGGCCGAGGGCGCGGGCGGATTCGGGCTCTCGGGCAGGGCGGAGAAAAGCGGCAGGTCATCCACCAATTTGCCCACCGCCCCCGACTGGCCGGATTTTTCCAGCGCGTTGAGCACTTCCCCGGCGCGCTTGAGCACCGGGCGCGGCACGCCGGCCAGCTTCGCCACATGCAAGCCATAGGCGCGGTCGGCGGCGCCGGGCGCAACTTCGTGCAGGAACACCACCTCGCCCCGCCATTCCTTGACCCGCATGGTGTGGTTGGAAAGAGCGGCGAGCTTGGCGGCCAGCGCCGTCAGCTCATGGAAATGGGTGGCGAAAATGGCGCGGCAACGGTTGACGTCATGGAGATGCTCAACCGTCGCCCAGGCGATGGAAAGCCCGTCGAAAGTGGCGGTGCCGCGGCCGATCTCGTCCAGGATGACAAGCGCGCGAGGCCCCGCTTGATTGAGGATGGCGGCGGTTTCCAGCATCTCCACCATGAAGGTGGAGCGCCCGCGCGCCAGATCGTCGCCGGCGCCGACACGGCTGAACAGGCGGTCGACGACGCCGATATGGGCGGACTCGGCGGGCACATAGCAGCCGGCCTGGGCCAAGACCGCCATCAGCGCGTTCTGGCGCAGATAGGTGCTTTTGCCCGCCATGTTGGGGCCGGTGAGCAGCCACAATCGATGCTCCGGCGCCAAATCGCAGTCATTGGCGACAAAGGGCGGGCCGCCTTCGGCCCTGAGCGCCGCCGCCACCACCGGGTGGCGCCCGCGCCGAATGTCGAAACCTAGACTTAGGTCCACCAGCGGCCGGCACCAGCCTTGCTCGGCGGCGAGTTCCGCCAGGCTGGCGGCGACGTCGAGGGCGGCGGCGGCGGCGGCGGCGGCGCGAATGGCGTCCGCCCGCGTGGCGACCGCCGCCACCAGGGCCTCGTACAGCTCGAGTTCCAGCGCCAGCACCCGCGCCGCCGCCTGGCCGATGCGCGATTCGAGCCCCGCCAATTCGTCGGTGCCGTATCGGGCGGCATTGGCCAGGCTTTGGCGGTGACGGAATTCGGGCCCCAACTGGCCGGCGAAGCGCGGGTTGATCTCGACGAAATAACCGATGACGTTGTTGTGGCGGATTTTCAGCGCCGCGACGCCGGTCGCGGTGGCGTAGCCGGCCTGAAGCGCGGCGATGTGGCGGCGGCTTTCGTCGCGAAGCCCGCGCAATTCGTCCACGCCGGCGCGGTAGCCGGCGGCAATGAAGCCGCCGTCGCGGGCCAAGAGCGGCAGGTCGGGCGCAAGCGCGCGCGATAGTTCGTCCACCAGCCCGCCATGATCGCCCAGGCCCTGCGCCACCGCCGCCAGCGCCGGCGCCGCGCCGCTAGCGGCCAGCGCGCGGCGCAAGGCGGCGCAGCGCGTCAAGCCATCGCGCAAGGCGGCCAGATCGCGCGGGCCGCCGCGTGCAAGGCTGAGCCGCGACAGCGCGCGCACCATGTCGGGCATGGCGCGGAATTCGCGGCGGATCGCGGCGCGGAGATCAGGCTTATCGAGCAGGACCGTCACCATGTCGAGGCGGTCCTCGATCGCCGCCGGATCGGTCAAGGGCGCCGCCAGGCGCTCGGCCAACAAGCGCGCGCCGGCGGCGGTCAAGGTGCGGTCGATGGCATCGAGCAACGAACCGGCGCGCCCGCCCTGGAACGACTGCGCCAGTTCGAGATTTCGCCGCGTGGCGGCGTCGATGGCCATGAAGGCGTTGGCGGCCACGCGCCGGGGGGCGCCTAGACCCGGCAGGCGGCCCTTTTGCGTCAGTTCCACATAGTCCACCAGCGCCCCGGCGGCGGCCACTTCGGCGGCGCTGAAGGCGCCGAAGCCGTCGAGGGAGGTGACGCCGTAGAGCAATTTCAACCGGCGTTCGCCGGCTTGGCGGTCGAATTTCGCCGCCGGCAGCGGCGTCAGCCGGTGCTTGAACGGCGCCACCGCCGGCGCCACGCCGCTGGCGTTGAGCAAATGATCGGCAACAACGATCTCGCCCGGATCGATGCGCGCCAGCGCCGCCGGCAGATCGGCCTCATCCGCCAAAGCAAGATGGAATTCGCCGGTGGAAATATCGACCCAGGCGAGGCCGAGACCGCCTTGGCCCGGCACACTGGCCAGGGCGGCGAGGTAATTGTGCGCCCGCGCCTCCAGCAGCGATTCCTCGGTCAAGGTGCCGGGGGTGACCAGGCGCACCACATCGCGCCCGATAAGCCCCTTGCCGCCGCGCCGCTTGGCCGCCGCCGGGTCCTCCATCTGCTCGCAGACGGCGACCTTGAAACCGGCGCGGATAAGGCGCGCGAGATAGACATCGGAGGCGTGGGCCGGCACCCCGCACATGGGCACCTCGGCGCCCAAATGGCGGCCGCGCCGGGTGAGGGTGAGGTTCAGCGCCCGCGCCGCTTTCTCGGCGTCCTCGAAGAACAGCTCGTAAAAATCGCCCAGGCGAAAGAACAGAAGCGCGTCGGCATAGCGGCTCTTCAGCGCCAGATACTGCGCCATCACCGGCGTCGCCGTCATGTCCGGCGTCGCCGCCGATTCGGTCTCCGCAACCATGCGCGAACGGTAGCACAAAGCCTGTATTTGTCAGCGGCGGCGGGCTGGCCCTATGATGGTCCGCTGGAAAAACGAAGGGATCGCCATGGGGCAAAGGCCGAGCAAGACCGGGGGGGAGAATCGCAAGATTCTGAGCCTCTACGACGAGGCCATGCTGTTCCATTCCCAGGGCCGGCCGGGAAAACTGGAAATCACCCCCACCAAGCCCATGGCGACGCAGCGCGACCTTTCGCTCGCCTACAGCCCGGGCGTGGCGGCGCCGTGCCTGGCCATCGCCAAGAACGCCGACGAGGCCTATGAGCTCACCACCAAGGGCAATCTGGTGGCGGTGATCTCCAACGGCACCGCAGTGCTGGGACTGGGCAATCTGGGCGCCCTCGCCTCCAAGCCGGTGATGGAAGGCAAGGCGGTGCTGTTCAAGCGCTTCGCCGACGTGGACGGCATCGACCTCGAGGTGAGCACGGAGGACGTGGACCAGTTCGTCAACTGCGTGCGCTATCTCGGCGTCTCGTTCGGCGGCATCAACCTCGAGGACATCAAGGCGCCGGAATGCTTCGTCATCGAGCAGCGCCTGCGCGAGCTCCTGGACATCCCGGTCTTCCACGACGACCAGCACGGCACCGCCATCATCGCCACCGCCGGGTTGATCAACGCGCTCGATCTCACCGGGCGCAAGATGAGCGACATCAAGATGGTGGTGAACGGGGCCGGGGCCGCCGGCATCGCCTGCGCCGAACTGATCAAGAGCATGGGCGTGCCGCACAACCAGATCATCCTCTGCGACACCAAGGGGGCGGTGTATCAGGGGCGGAGCGAGGGCATGAACCAGTGGAAGTCCGCCCACGCCGTGCCGACGAAGGCGCGCACGCTGGCGGACGCCATGAAGGGCGCCGACGTGGTCTTCGGCCTGTCGCAGAAGGGCGCCATCACCGCCGAAATGGTGAAGTCCATGGCGGCGAAGCCGATCATCTTCGCCATGGCCAATCCCGATCCCGAAATCACGCCCGAGGAAGTGGCGACGGTGCGCACCGACGCCATCGTCGCCACCGGGCGGTCGGACTATCCCAACCAGGTCAACAACGTTCTCGGATTCCCCTACATCTTCCGCGGCGCGCTCGACGTGCGCGCCTCGACCATCAACGACGAAATGAAGATCGCCGCCGCCGAGGCCCTGGCGCGGCTGGCGCGCGAGGACGTGCCCGACGAGGTGGCCGCCGCCTACAAGGGCATCCGGCCGCATTACGGCCCCAGCTACATCATCCCGGTGCCCTTCGATCCGCGCCTGATCGTCGAAATACCGCTGGCGGTGGCCAAGGCGGCGATGGATTCGGGAGTGGCGCGCCGGCCGGTCATCGACATCGAGGGCTACCGCCACGGACTGCGGGCGCGGCTCGACCCCACGGCTGGCCTGTTGCAGTTCATCCTCGACCAGGTGAAAGCCAACCCGCGGCGTGTCGTCTTCGCCGAGGGCGAGGAAGAAAAAGTCATCCGCGCCGCGCTGGCCTACCGCAACGCCGGCTACGGCACCCCGGTCCTGGTGGGGCGCGAGGAGCGAATCAAGGGCTCCATGCAGCGCGTCGGCCTGGGAAGCGCCGACGGCCTCGAATTCACCAACGCCCGGCTTTCCAACAACAACGAGCGCTACGCCGAGTTCCTCTACCGCCGCCTGCAGCGCAAGGGCGTCCTGCAGCGCGATTGCCAGCGCATGGTGAACCAAGACCGCAACGTCTTCGCCGCCTGCATGGTGGCCATGGGCGACGCCGACGGCATGATCACGGGGGTCACCCGCAGCTACAGCGTCGCCTACGAGGACATCCGCCGGGTCATCGACCCGATGCCCGGCGCGCGCGTCTTCGGCCTCTCGGTCATCATCACCCGGGGGCGCAATCCGCGCACGGTCTTCATGGCCGACACCACGGTGCACGAATTGCCTTCGCCGGAGGAATTGGCCGACATCGCCATGCAGGCCGCGCAACTGGCGCAGCGGCTTGGGCACGAACCCAGGGTGGCGCTGCTATCGTTCTCCAATTTCGGCAACCCCATGCGCGAAAAGGCCGACCGAATCCGCCAAGCCATGCTGGCCCTCGACGCGCGCCGCCCGGATTTCGAGTATGACGGCGAGATGTCGGCGGACGTGGCGCTCGACGCGGAGCTGCTGAAGCTCTACCCGTTCTGCCGCTTGTCGGCGCCGGCCAATGTGCTGGTGATGCCGGCGCTGCATTCGGCCAATATCGGGGCCAAGCTGCTGCAGCAACTGGGCGGGGGAACGGTGATCGGGCCGATCCTCATCGGGCTGGAAAAATCGGTTCAAATCGTGGAAATGGGCTCCACGGCCTCCGACATCCTCAA